>JAFMKE010000095.1 GCA_017853115.1 Verrucomicrobiota bacterium | reverse complement strand
TTCTTCAAGCTACAGGTGCTGAAACATACGAATGGAATATCGATATTGCTAATGGAGATACAATAACTCCATCTGCTGGTCAGTACGCTTACCATGTAATTGGTGAAGACATCAATGGCTGTGTAAATACAGATACAGTATTTGTAGAAGTTTTTTCTGCTGGTGTGGTTCAAGAAACAGTTGATCAAACAGTGTGTAACAACACGGATATCACTATTGCTGTAGAGGCTGAGAATATTGAGAGTTATAACTGGAATATTTTGATTGATGGCGTTGCGTATGACTTAACTGGTTCTTCAAACTACACAGGAGCGAATAGTTCAGAATTGCATATTGTAGAGTTAGAGTATGACTCATATGTTTTCTATGTAGAGTTAACTGATTTCTGCGGTAATATACTAGAAGACACGATGAATCTTAACGTTCAAGATGTAATCGTTCGAGATATTTTGAAAGATACTACCTTGTGTGCACAAGACGAGAATGAATTGTTCTTTGAATTAGTTGGTGATGATATTGTTTGGAACGATGGCACAGAAGGACAGTATTTATATCCAACACATTCAGGAACTTACAGTGTAACTTATGCGGATGTTAATACCGGATGTATGGTAGCTGATAGCATGAAGATCGAAATTGAGGATTGTAAAGAAGAGTGTGTGGTTGTCCTTCCTTCTGGCTTTAGTCCTAACTTTGATGGTGTTAATGATATATTCCGAACAATCGTTAAATGTGAAGAGGAGTTATCTTACTACTACCTAACAATCTATGACAGATGGGGTAACCTAGTTTTCGCATCTAGTGATCCGTCAGAAGGTTGGGATGGAAGCATTCAACAAATCAACCAGTCTAACTTAGGTGTTTACGCTTATCAATTGAGTTACTCAATTAACTCTTTGGATATCACTGAACAAGTAAATGGAAGTGTAACCTTGATTCAATAGGTGTCACGATACAAGACCTGGATGGTTTCCTGCGACTGTTGAGTTAACCATCGGGTTTTATTAGAAAGCTCACTATTCAAAATGGCTTCATTGTAATGGCGAATAGTGAGCAAATCTAAATCTGAAGTCAGTTTGATCGAAAAGTTAGCTTCTAGTAATGCCACTGTCTCATTGATCTTTTCCTCTCGATTGTCTACGGCTGCAACAAAATTAATCGCTCCGTTTTGCATCATATTCATACGCAATCGAGAAGTAGCAAATGCGCCAAAAATCTCTTGCATATGATTCTCTGCGATAAAGGAAAAATCTTTCGCTGAGAAATGCATCAAAACCTGATTAGCCTTGCGCACGATAATCGGGGGATATTCAATCCTTTCCTCAAATGCATCAATTAGTGTTCCTCCTTTGTCACTAGCAATAAATGATCGAACTTCTAGGGGAATCGACTTATTCTGCAAGGGACGTATCGTCTTCGGATGAATGACCTTCGCACCATAATAAGTCATTTCTATGGCCTCTTCAAAAGATATCTTAGGAATCAACACTGCCTCTTCAAATTGTTTAGGGTCGGCATTCATAACACCTTCAACATCTTTCCAAATAACCATTTTATCCGCATTTAGACAAAACGAGAACACAGCGGCAGAGAAATCAGATCCTTCACGACCAAGGGTAGTAGTGAACCCTTCCGGCGTGCCACCAATAAAACCTTGGGTTATAAAAGTATGTGTAGATGAAAAATCAATTTTATCCTGGACTAAGTTTTCTGTTTCCTTCCATAAAATTTTAGCATCTGTATAGGCGTAATCAGTTCGAATCATTTCGCGGGCATCTAACCAAATATTTTGAATACCGTTTAGGTTTAAGTAGGCTGATACAATTGTGGTTGAAGCCAGTTCGCCCACACCGATTATCTGGTCGTAAATAAACGAGTAGCTTTTTGAATTATTACTTGAGCAAAAATGCTCTATACGGTCAAAAATGGCAAAAATCTTATGCTGAATGGGGTTGTTGGTGCCGAATAGATCATCACAAACCATTTGATGGTATTCTCTGATTTCATGCAAATATTGCAGGTGTTTCTCATCATTTTTAATGTACAGGTTGACAACATCTTCTAAAGCATTCGTTGTTTTACCCATGGCAGAAATAACAATCACTTTTTGAATATTTTCATGCCTCTTTAATATTGTGGCAACATTCTTTACGCTTTCTGCATCTTTTACGGATGCACCACCAAACTTGAATACTTGCATGCGTTGAAATTTTGCCAAAGGTATGAGAAATTTCAGTTTGAAAATGAATAACTTTACTGCTCTAATCAAGAAAACCCTAGTTATGAACCGATACAATGGTATCACTTTAGATGAATTCATTATTCTTAAGGAAAAAGATTATCCCGATGCAAAAGGTAATCTTTCAAAATTGTTGCGAGACATAGGTGTTGCCTCCAAAGTGATTAATCGCGAGGTGAATAAAGCGGGTCTCGTAGATATTCTTGGTGCTGCGGGTAAGACCAATATTCAAGATGAAGAGCAGCAAAAATTGGATGTGTTTGCCAACAACATGCTGATTAATTATTTGAAAAATGGTGGGCAGTGTACCGGTATTGGAAGTGAAGAAAATGAGGATGTTATCGTAGTAGATACCCCGGATGGCCATCAAGCGCATTATGTAGTATTGATGGACCCTCTTGATGGCTCCTCTAATATTGATATTAATGCAAGTATTGGCACTATATTTTCGATCTACAAACGTAAGTCTCCTGTAGGCCCTTGTAATTTGGAAGATTTCCTTCAAGAAGGTAATAAATTAGTAGCTGCTGGTTATGTTATTTACGGTAGTTCAACAATGATGGTTTACAGCACAGGTAATGGAGTTAACGGCTTCACACTCGATCCCAGTATAGGTGAGTTTTGTCTATCTCATCCGGATATCACTACACCAGATACAGGGAAGTATTATGCAGTCAACCAGTCCAATTACGCATTTTTCCCTGAGCACACTCGTCGCTATATTGATTGGTTAGTTAATGAGAAACGAAAAGGTTTGCGATATATCGGTTCGATGGTAGGTGATATGCATCGCACCTTGTTGCAAGGAGGTATTTTTATGTACCCAGCCACTACAAGTTCGCCACAAGGAAAGCTTCGTTTACTTTATGAATGTATTCCAATGGCTTTCTTAATGCAACAAGCGGGAGGCCGAGCTTCGGATGGGCATCAGGAAATCATGGATATCGTGCCTCAAGAGTTGCATCAACGTTCTCCAATCTATATTGGAAGCACACGATTACTCAAAAGAGTAGACCAGTTTGTGGAGAAATATAGTGAGGCGATTTCTTGAGCTTTTATAGGCTGTCTTGATTACTTTGTTTTAATAGTTGGAGCAATTGCTCATCGCTTAAATTCATGTTCTCAATCGAAAAACTTGCATCGTCAGCCAACTCATGCTCGGGATATTTCGTCAAGAATTCGTTATACTTTTCTTGAGCTTTTGTTTTGTCGGATAGATAGTTTTCAAAAATAAAGGCTTGCATGAATAGGGCCTCTGCAGCTCTAGGGTCGTCCGGATATTTTGTAATTAGGTCGCTGTAAGCCTTAATGGCCTGTTCGTTTTGATTGTTTGCGGATAGATACTTTGCTTTCAATTCCATATAGGTAAAACTCTCTTCAGCATCTGGATATTTTGAGATGTATTCATCATACAAGTCAATTACCTTTTCCATATTCTCTTTACTGGGGAAAGATTCTTCCATCATGGCTCGAGTTACCTCGTCAATCGCACGTTGAATTTGCACTTTTTCATCTTGGCAAGCGAATAAAAGTGAGAGATAACAGCCAAAAAGTAGCGTATATTTTTTCATTACGAACTTATTTAATAAAGACATTGATATTTTCCGTAGGTCGACCAATAACAGCACGAGTATCGTCGTAAATAATTGGTCGCTCGATGAGTTTTGGATATTCGAGCATGGACTTTATCCATTCTTCGTCGCTTAAGGTTTTTCCTTTGAAGTTTTCCTTGAAAATAGCTTCTGATTTTCGCACAATAGTCTCTGGCTTTATGCCAAGCTTGTCGATTATATCGCGCAATTCCTTTTCACTTAACATACCATCCAGATAAGAAACAATTTCGTAATCAAGCTTGGCTTCATCAAGCAATTTTAGCGCATTTCTACTCTTCGTACATCGATTGTTATGTAAGACCTTAATCATACTCAAAACCATTTTTTTACACTGGCGAAGTTAAATTGATTCTATTTAATTTGGAAAGATTCGATAGAAAAGCTGGCAGTGTGTGTATATTTGTTGGTAAGACGAAATACTATGATTTTAAGCGGAAAAAAGATTAAAGAAGAAATCGATAAAAATATTTTCATCACTCCATTCGATGAAAAACAGCTTAACCCGAATAGCTATAATTTACGTTTATTCAATGAATTATTAGTGTATGATAAGGATACATTAGATATGAAAACGCCGAACACCGCGAGTAAGATAATTATCCCGGAGGATGGGCTTTTGTTAGAAACGAATAAGTTGTATCTAGGTCGAACGCTGGAGCATACGCGAACAGAGGGTTATGTGCCTATGTTAGAGGGTAGGAGTTCCATTGGTCGTTTAGGTATGTTCATTCACGTTACGGCAGGATTTGGTGATGTTGGTTTTGATGGATTTTGGACCTTAGAAATCTTCTGTGTTCAGCCAATTCGTATATATCCGAACGTAGAAATTTGTCAGATATATTACCATGCCATCGATGGTGAATACGATGTATACAAAAGTGGTAAATACCAACACAACAATGAGATTCAACCTAGTATGTTGTATAAAGATTTTGAAAAATGATTTGGAAGAAGCCATTTACACTAGAAGGAGTTAATAATACCCAAAACAATATGGTTAAGCATATTGGTATTGAGTTTAGTGCTTTTGGTGATGATTATTTAGAGGCAACAATGCCTGTAGATGCGCGCACGCATCAACCGTTTGGCTTATTGCACGGAGGAGCTTCTGTTGTATTGGCTGAAACCATAGGTAGTTTGGCGGGTTTTCTTTGTTTAGAGGAAGAAGGCAAGGTTGTGGTGGGGCAAGAAATTAATGCGAATCATATTCGTGGTGTTAAATCGGGTATCGTAACTGGACGGGCAACACCCGTTCACCTCGGTCGACAAAGTCAGGTTTGGAGTATAGAAATACGCGATGAGGATAATAAGTTGATAGGGATTTCTCGTTTGACTCTAGCCGTCGTTAAATTATCTCAGAATAAATAATATTTTGATCAGAATACCTAAGATTTATATTTCGTTCACTTCATTCAACAATTCTTTCTGAATAATATTTTGCAGTGCATGCTTCGGCAAAGCTCCATTTTGCATCATTGGCTGCTTGTCTGTCGGCACAAATAGGATAGAAGGTATACTTCGAATACCAAAAACGGCGGATAATTCTTGTTCTACCTCGGTATCTACTCGGTAGATTCTAATTTTTCCTTCATATTCATTAGCCAACTCATCTAAGATTGGTGCAACAGCTTTACATGGACCACACCAGTCTGCATAAAAATCGATAATGCAAGGCATATCTCCTTGGTAGCTCCATTCTTGCGATTGGGTGTAGTCAAATATATCTTCTTTAAATTTTGCTGTAGTTAACGGTATCATTCCCATAGTATAGTAATTTTAATACAAAGATAGAGCCTGTAATGAGGTCTTAAGTGATGAATGTTACCGTGTGATAAACAAATACTGGAACCTAGTTTGGAGTGCAAGGCTAGAAATAGAACGTGGAAACACCTTATGCAGCTTGAACTTATCTAACGCGTGAAATGTACTTGCCCATTTGAACAAGTTGCTCTTTGATCTCTGGATTTTGGACCTTCAATTTTTTTGCTTTTTTGAAGTATTCTTTTCCTTGTTTTAATTGACGCCCTTGTATTTCAATACTAGCCAGCTGCAAGAGGGCCGCAGCCATACTGTCATCATCAGGCAAGCCTTTCGATAAGGCTTGACGCAAGTTGCGCTTCGCTTCTTTTCGATCTCCTTTCTGCATCGCCAGCATGCCGAGTTGTAAATAAGAAGCACCCTCAAATTCCTGTCCAGCTATACTACTTTTACTTTTTATACTTTCTTTTAGGTACCCTTCGGCCGTATTGAAATCTTTGTTTTGCATAGCTAAGTTCGACTTAATCATATAGTAACCCTGACGGACAGGTTTTATGAGTAATCGAGGGAATTGCACCATGTTGAGGTACTTGTTGGCTGCTTCCATATCGCCCGCTTCAACCGCCTCTTGAATTAGTCTCAACGGACCAAACAAGAAATGTGAAACCACTGCGATAAGACCAAGAGTTAAACACAAGGTAAACCACCCCCAGTTGTCACCTAAGAAAGCTAAAGCTATAGCGCCAATCAATAAGGGTATACCTATGTATAAGCGATAAATCAATAATTTTTTATAAAACCACATCATAACTCTACACTTTTTATTTTTAGTTTAAACGTTTAATTTGTTCTTCAGCCAATTCAAGAGCTTTTTGTAAACCTGAGGTATTTTTACCTCCCGCAGTAGCGAAGAAAGCTTGACCACCACCACCGCCTTGTATGGCTTTGGCCAATTCACGCACTAAATTACCCGCGTGTAAGTCTTTACTTTCAATCAAGTCATCACTCACCATTATACTTAGCAAGGGCTTGCCATTGATTTCCGCACCAAGCACCATAAACAAAGAATTAATCTCATTTTTGAATTGGAAAGCAATGTTTTTTATAGTATCAGCACTATCCAAATCAACAATTTCAAGAAGACAAGGAACTCCGTTAATCTCCTTAATCTTTCCTTTTAACTCTTCTTTAATCATTGCCTCTTGCATCGCAGCAAACTTGGCTAGTTGCTTTTTAAGATCTGCATTTTCTTGTTGTAGTTTTTCAATAGCTTCAAGGGGGGTAACCGACTGTTTTAGAACTGTTTTGATATCTCCCAGTACTTGTTCTTGTTCTTGGTAGTAAGCCAAAACTTTCTTGCCTGTCCAAGCTTCAATTCTTCGAATTCCGGCAGCAATAGAACTTTCATTCATGATTTTGAACAGTTGTATGCGTCC
>JAFMKE010000094.1 GCA_017853115.1 Verrucomicrobiota bacterium | reverse complement strand
AATACGAGGAGCCATTTCCTCTCTTACTTTAATCGCTTTGGTCATGAAAGGTTCATTGATATCCTCCGATATAAAGTCAAACTTTTTTTCAGCAATAATAGACGCCGCAAATGGCCTCCAAAGTTCTCTTCCTTTTACTTTGGCGTTTATATAATCCCTTAAATTCGCTTGAGTTGGATTAGCTAATATGGACCTTGCACCAAGTGCCCGAGCGCCTACTTCCATCCTTCCTTGGAACCAAGCAACAATTTTGTTTTGGCCAAGTAATTCTGCCACGACTTCACTAATGTCGTCTTCCATGGTGTATTTAAGCTTGAATTTCTGTAGGTTTTTCTCGACCGAATCAGCAGAAAATGCCGGCCCCCAATAAGCGTGAACTAAACGTTCAATTTTAGGCATACCTAACTTTGCTGCACCATAGGAGGTTCCATTATCCCCAGTAAAAGGAGGAATAAACAATTGCTTTACAAAAGGAAGCTCACTAATTATCCCATTCATTTTACAATTTAGCCCAACCCCACCAGCAAGACAAAGATTGCCACTAAATTCAGCATCCTTAGCTGCTCGCTCTAGAAGTTCAACAACAATAAGCTCAAGTCGTTTCTGGGTGGCGAATGCCAAATCTTTATAATAATCTGTTATCGGTTCTCCAGCTTGTCGTGGTTCTCCCAATAAATCTTTTAACTCTTCACTAAATACTTGCCCCTTTCCAGGTGTACCAGCAAAAGCATAGATTGGGTTAAATGTATAGTTTCCTTGACCATCAGAACAAATTAACTCATTTATCTTTTCTTCTAACGCGGCATTATACTGACCATAGGCCGCAAGCGCCATGGTTTTGCCTTCATGATTGTTCGGCTGAAAACCTAAAAATTCGGTAATTGTCTGATAAAACCAACCCAAAGAATTCGGGATATTAAAGGTCTTGATCAATTTCAAATCTAAGCCCGTACCAAGCCAAAGAGTGGTACTTTGAGATTCACCACTGCCATCAATAACCAGCACATGGGCCTGTTTGAACCCCGAGCTATAGTATGCCGAGGCTGCATGTGCATGGTGGTGAGAAACAAACTCTAGTTGGGGTAGTCGTCCATCAGCGGAAAGCTGACTAAAATCAGCATAATATCGGCTTTGCACTTTGCTTGGATGATACTTTCGAAGCTCCCGCCAAACCAGTTGCAGCCCTCTTTTCCTGTTGCCCTTCGATTGTCCCTTAAAAAGGGTTTTACCCAGAAAATGCAACATGCCCCAAGGGTAATAATTACAATCCCAGGCAAACATTACGCGATCCAAGTGATGCATACCTATTCCGGCCGATTCGAGACAGTATCCCACAGCTTGAATTGGCATCAAGCCCGTTGAACCCTTAATTCGGGTAAAACGCTCCTCCTCAGCCATTGCCACCAAGTCTCCATCTTTGAGTAAACATGCGGAAGGCAAAATTCCTAAGCCATTGATTCCTAATACGTAGCTGCTAACTTTTTGGGCCATGCGGAATTGAATCTATTTCTTCACGGAACTATATGCTTTAATGAGTTGTATCAATTGCCGTTTAGAAATATCAAACGATTTAAAGGGCACAACTTCTTTTGGCCATTTTTCTTCATCAGGTTTTGAATTAAAATCGTAATGATAGTAGAATTCCTCGTTCACATAGTACTTTTCAATTAACTCATCGCCAATTGAAGGATTTCTAAAATAATAAACTAATTGATAATCCTTACGCAACACAGTTATTGTGATCGCATGCCGAATAAATTTACTTAGATTTGGGGCACTGGCATGAATTGTTGCTGGATCGAACACAAGAACATCTCCTTTATTTATACAAACTGTGTTGGTATGCTTATACAAGGTGGGGATATGATTCTTAAATTGCCAGGGTACGCCTAAGCTTCTTTGTGTATTCCCCCAAAGATGACTACCCTCAACAAAAGAAATTGGACCATTTTCCTCGGTAATATCACAAAAAGGAATCCAGACAAACAAGCAATAATCTTTCTCTTCATCGATTACCGTGCTATCTTGATGGATAAGTAAGTCACTTTGCACATGTGGCGGTTTTACCTGATACGCGCCACCAGTATGTACATCAATCTTGTCCATCTGAAACATGCGCGGCAATATGGTCTTCGCATTCATGTTTATTACTTCCTGCGTTTTCCTTCTAATCTCAGGATTAAACAACCTTCCGCTATTGAGTAAATGTTTATCTAACTCAAAACCATCGAGATCGGATATTTCACCAAAAACTTTTAAAAAGTCTTCTATTTCTTTATTGCAAACGACATCTTTAATTACACAATATCCTTTCTCTAAATATGCTTTATGGTCATCTTCATTCAAGAAAAAAGAGTCTTTACGAATCTGATAATAAGGGTTATCCTCAATATTTACCCGAGACGGCTTAAAGAATTCTTTTATATTCTTGAAAATATTCATTCTATATTTTTCAAAAGATAAATTTGTTTACATAAACTATTGGTAACTGCTGAATATGGAATTTAGCCAATACACTATTGGGTTCAATTTAAATTTTTTATCTACATCCAGCTTATCAAATTGTTGATCATCATATCGAATATCTTCAATAATTGCGGGCTCCTTTGGAATACCAAATAGTTCGTAATCTATATAAAACTCCGTAGTGCTCGGCTCAAAATAGCTAATGGATTTATTATCTTTCAACCTAGCATAATGTACCAATTTTGCGTCATTAGGCACACAAACCAAATTAATCGCCACCCTTTCCACTGCCGAATAATTCGGCATCGAAAAATGCAATGTCTTATGATTATAAATGAGCACTTGTCCCGCTTTCAGATTTAAAAACTTACCGTATTTCTTCGCAATGTAGGCGTTTAACTCCTGGAAAGGACTCTTAATTTGAGGCCCTCTTTCTGGAGTTTGTATCAAATGAGACCTTGGAACCACCCCAATTCTTCCATTTCGCTCATTGGTGTCTATTAAAGGTATCCAAAAACCCAAGGAAACATATCGACTCTCGTCAACATAGGTCCAATCAGCATGCAAGGGCATTTCTCCCTTTCCTTCAGCCTCTTTGACCATAAAATTACCAAAAATTGGCCTGTAGTTTACTAGGTGATTTTCTATGAAACCCTCAAATTCTCCTATAATTGCTCGGTTTACGCGACGCTTATACTCAATATCTTTATAAAAGTGCGTGCTTTGAAAACCCCCAACAGAACAATTTGGTCTGTCTGTGTGATACACATCATTTAAAACACTTATCTGATTTTGTGATAAACCATCCAGAACAACAAAACCGCGCTTAGCAAGGGTTCGGTTTAAATGTTCCTTTTTGAATATCTTTGTCCGTATCATTGTTCTACCAAAGTTACTAAAATAAACACCTTCGAAATATATTTAATTCAAAAATCTATTTAGTAAAGTCAAAACCAAAACGATTTAAATTGAAACTACTTATATTCATCTTAACTGTAGGATTAATTGCTTAGATTATGCTTACAAACCTATCCATACTAATTTTTTCTGTTCTCTTTTCATATCTACTTTTTTTATGGATAACGATAAAGAAAAGAGAAGATAGACACAGCGACCGAAATGTGAAGGACGTTAAATTATTTTATAATCAAACTACAGATAAATTTTTGGCGGTATATGGCGAGATTATTCAAGCTTTTCGTACGAACGATGTAGAGAAATATCTTCATTACACTTTGAAAAATATGCGGGCTGTAGATGGTATGAAGTTATTAGATGCCGGTTGTGGCATCGCGGGCCCTGCAAGTTATTTTGCCAAAAAGCTACCCAATTCAAGTATTGATGCTTGCAGTGTTTCAGAAGTGCAAATCGAAAAGGCAATGAAACAGGTGAAAGATCTAAATCTGGAGAACCAAATTTCCGCCCGAGTTGGAGACTATCATCTACTAAATGAAATCTATCCTCTGGAAAGTTATGATAGGGTTTACTTTTTAGAATCCTATGGTCATTCCAATGATAAACGTAAATTACTTCACGGGGTTTGGGATGTTCTAAAACCTGGCGGAATGGTTTACATCAAAGACTTGTTTCAACGAGAAGTAGAAAACGACTGGGAACAATATTACATTGATAAAATATGTGAAGACATCAATGAGGCATATAAATACCACATAGGTAGTTTATATGAGACCTTATCTATTTTACGCAAAAAGGGCTATATCATTCATTACATTAAAATTCCGGAAGTTGCTGAAGAAGATTTTGAGCATTTGAGTATATCAAATGATTTTCAAAACTTGTTCAACATTGGCAAAATTGACTCCTGGGAGGATTATGTTTTTCCAATTGACTTTTTCGAAATTTTAGCTGAAAAACCAAAATTCTCGAACGAAATAGAACGTCATCTTTATTTCATGAATAAGTCATGAATATTAAAGAATCCATACAAAATTTGAGTAATCTCACAAGGTCAGATGATTGGCGACTCAGCTTGGTTCCTCTTGTTTTAGGATGCACATACTTTTGGGCTGTGCTGCTTCAAATTGAATTTACGCTAGACCATTTTCTTGTTATAGCCCTTTCGTATGTAACCAGTTTTGGCTTTGCAGCCATGGGTTATTTTATCAATGAGTTTTTTGATCAAGCCCACGATAAAAAAGCGGGTAAAATCAATAAATTAAGCCTAATCGCTCCAAAATATCAGCTGACTCTCTTGCTTGGTATATTATTATTCACATTGGTGCCTTGGATATACCTGCCCAAAAATAATTTAAGCTATGTACTAATCAGTACCGAGCTTCTATTGTTTTTAATTTATTCTGTACCATTTATTCGGCTAAAAGAAACATTTTTTTTCGCCGGGGTAATAGATACGATGTACGCCTATGTTGTGCCAGCAGTTCTTTCCTACCACACTTACAGTTTTCTATCTCAATCAACAATATCCTTGGAGTATTTAAGCTTATTTTTTTTACTACTCTTTGTGGTGGGATATAGAAATATTTTAGTTCACCAAATCAAGGATGTAATGGGAGATATTCGATCAAAAACCAAAAGTTTACCCCAGTTGTTAGGTCCAGATTTAAGCAATAAATTTTTACATTGGCTCGTACTCTTTGAACTTCTATTATTGTCTCTTACGTTGATTTGGTTTAGTATAAATTCATGGCAGATTAGCTTGTTCATTGCCGCACTAATTCTCTTTATTTATCAGCACAAATCATCTTTAAAGCAATTACTAATATTTGATGGTTTTTTTGCGCTAAAAAAGGTGCGACAAAGAACTGATGTTTATTATCAAAAGTTTTTTCCAGTTGCAAGTTTGGTTCTTTTGATTTGTGTTGATCCTTATTGGCTTGTTATAGCCCCTATGCATTGGGCCTTATTCATAAATTTAAATCTTAAAAACAGATATCACACCTACGTTCGACCTGTATTAAGTTCTATGATTAATTATTTCATTTACTATATGTTTCTGTTGTTTGGTGTTAACTTGAAAGAGAGGCAGATATCGGCTATTAACTTCCTTAAATCCAAGTTCAAGAAGTAGCGCATGTGCGGAATAGTAGGACATATAAGCAATAATGGAGTAGTTAAACTCAAAGAAGTTGAAACCGCTTGCCAACTTTTGGCCCATAGGGGACCAGACGGCAGAAATTCCGTACTCATCGATGATCACATGGCGTTTGGCCACACACGACTCTCCTTTCTCGATTTAAGTGAAAAGGGCAAGCAACCCATGTTCAATAACACAAAGAATTTGTGTATTACCTTCAACGGTGAAATATATAATTACTTAGAAATTAAAAAAGAGCTTGAATCAACTTACGACTTTGTATCGGGAAGTGACACTGAAGTAATTTTAGCGGCCTATCAAGAATGGGGCTTAGCCATGATTGACAAACTTGAAGGCATGTTTGCAATGGCTATATATGATGGAGTAAAACAAGAAGTACATCTTATAAGAGATCGTTTTGGAATAAAGCCACTTTACTACTTTTACAACTGCAACGAACTCATATTTTCGTCTGAACTCAAGGCTATTCATCAATTTGCAGCCTTTCAAAAGGCCCTGGATTTTACCAGTTTTTGTGATTTCTTCACATACAGATATATTCCTTCGCCAAAAACGATTTGGCAAAATACTTTCAAAGTTAAACCCGCACATTACATTACACTCCATTTAGCTGATTTTACGCTGAAAGAAACCGAATACTGGCTTATAAAAGCAGCGCATCAAAAAGGCAACAACAATTTAGTCGAAGCAGTCAATGAAAAGCTGCGGTCCAGCATAGAACACCATGCTCGGGCAGATGTGCCTGTTGGAGCATTTCTTAGTGGCGGTTATGATAGTAGTGCCATTTGCGCCTATTTAAAAGAGCTAAACTATACGCCAAGTAGTTTCTCTATAGGCTTTGAAAATTGGTCGAATAGCGAAGATAAGTATGCTGCAATTGTAGCTAAACACCTAGGTGTTCCCAACAAAAGTATTGTCGTTGACGACCAAAGCCTCGATTTGATTGATATCATGCCACAGGTATATGACGAGCCGATCGCTGACATATCCATCATTCCCACCTATCTAGTCAGTAAGCTGGCTAGTCAGGAACGGAAAGCCGTCATGAGCGGAGAAGGCGCAGATGAGTTGTTTGTAGGCTACCACTGGCAAAAAACTTACTACGAAAAAATTCACCCAAAACGCTTTTTTGACAAGATTAAAGCCCTTGTCAATCCAATAGACACCGTATCCTTCTATGCAGAAGCTATGGCTATGGGCTTGTTTGATAAAAAAGAATTAGAAAAAATGCTCACCCCTGCATATCACCAGTTTATTCCTGCCGATTCCTTTTGGTTTTATCGAATGCATGATAAGGAGGAATTAGCCGGCCTCAAACGTATTCAATATTTAGATATGAAATGTTTTATGGGGGAATTGGTTCTTACCAAAGTAGACCGTGCCAGCATGGCCAATAGCCTTGAGTTAAGAGTTCCTTTTTTAAATAAAGATTTGGTCGAGTTGATTTTTGCCAGGGATGAAAAGGAATATTATCGCCCGGAGGTGAAAAAGTATCTGCTATACGAAAACATCAAGGATAAACTGCCTATCGATATATTAGCTCGTGAAAAACAAGGTTTCGTGGGTCCCGATCAATACTACATGAATAAAGCCTGGTATAAAAAGCAACTCAAAAACAGT
>JAFMKE010000093.1 GCA_017853115.1 Verrucomicrobiota bacterium | reverse complement strand
ATAAGATGAAGTTTGGCTTACTTAATTATTCGCTTAGCTACAATGTAGGTGATCAAGTTCAAAGCCTTGCCGCCAAGCAATTTCTTCCTCAGGTAGATTATTACATCGACAGAGATAATTTACAAGATGCCGAGAAAATTGGAGAAGAAGTGAAGGTGATTATGAATGGTTGGTGGATGTCACAATCAGACAACTGGCCACCTCCTGAAAACATCATTCCGCTTTTTGTTTCTTTCCATATCACGACAAAAAATAAAAGTGTAGAAAATCTAACTTCCAAGGAATCCATTGACTACTTAAAAAAGCACGAACCTATTGGCTGTCGAGATTATTTCACCAGAGATTTATTGAGAAGTAAAGGTGTAAATGCCTACTTCTCTGGATGTCTCACACTAACACTTGGCGAAACCTATAAACGCGCAACACAGCCTTCTGAAGATGTTTATTTGGTGGATGTATTGTATAGATTACGAAGTTATGGCATGCTACGCCGATTTAATACCCTAAATAAACGTAGAGAAATAAATACCATACAGCGAATTATCTCTCCTGAATTGTATGAAGGATCCAAGTATATTATTCAGGATCAGAAATCTTTGAATGAGGAGGATAAGTTTGCCTTGGCAGATCAACTACTTAAAGGCTACGCACAAGCTAAGTTGGTTGTCACCTCGAGAATACATTGTGCCTTGCCAAGTGTTGGTATTGGAACTCCAGTTGTATTTATTGAAGGAGGATTGAAAGAAAGTTATGATGCTAATCGACTAAATGGTATATCCGATTATTTTAATCATTATTACTTTGATTATTCAAGACTTAATCATCCGCTAAGTCCTGTTAAGTACGAAAATTTACTTGATATCCCGTGGGACAACTTACCGCAAAACCCCGACAATTCAGAAGTGGTGCACAATCTAAAATCGAGGGTTCGGGAATTTATCAATCAAAACTAAATTTCACTTGCTTTTTACAGTTTGTTATTTACAGTTTGAATAAAGTTCAAACTGAATACAAACAGAATAGCAAGAGCGAATCCTCCAAGTATAGAACTCACTATTATCATTAGCCAACCTGACTCATGCCTAATCACTTCATAGCCGTCATACACATAGAATAAATCAAAAAGTAATAGGTCATTCTCCATTCGACTTTTCTTATCCAGCAACTCAACCATATTCGGATTACCATTTAAAATAACAACACCGCCTGCTTGAAACGTTTGTAAACTATCCAGTTCATTACTCAGTTTTCGAAGACCATAGTGGATTTGATCTTTAGTAAGCGCTTCTCGTTCTTTAAACAGCTCGTCGCTTTCTATAAAATGTTTTATCCTTTCCGTAAAACCGTTTGCTAAATCTTCATCAGAAGTTTTCATTTCAACCTGAACTAAATCAGTCGAATTTGTAACTGCCACAATATCAATATATGAGATACTTTGGGCTTGAGATATTGAAACATTGAGTAACTCTGCTAAACGCTTATCGGCATTATTAACTACTAAATTCTGAAGTTGTTCGAGCTTTAACACCACTTCATTTTGTTTCAGTACGGTGGAACTCGATATGAAGTCCACACTAAATTTCGGGGGAAGCATGAATTGAATAATGAAAAAAACTAAAGCAAAAAGTGTAGTAAATATTAATACTTTTAGCTTTTGCTTAAACAAGAGTTTCACAAACTCAAAAATGTCAAAATCATTATTTTCCATGGGCTTACAAACTCAGACAAAATTAAGTTAATTTTACTAATAATTAAGTGAATCCGATTTGGGCCTTCAAAAATTGACCGCATACCTCAAGAACAAATATGCTACTAACACCTTATGGATATTGGTAGGTAGAGCATTTGAAATGCTTCTGACTATGGTAGTCGGGATTTTGGTTGCTCGCTACATGACTGAATCAGAATATGGCTACTATAACTATGCCTTGAGTATTGCCACAATTTTTGCAGTCCTTTCGAATCTAGGTTTAGCGAATATTGTTACCAAATATATCGTAAATCAAGAGGCTGATGAATCCGAAGTTTTAGGTTCTGCCCTTTTACTGAAGCTAATTGGGGGTGTTTTTTCCGTAGCAGCAGCCATGCTTTTTGCTGTCTTACTGGGTAATTCCAAAACCAGTTTACTCTATGTACTAATTGCCTGTGTGCCCATTCTAATTAAATCCTTGGATGTTATTTCATTCTACTTCGACGCTAAAGTTTTATCGAAGTACAATGTAATGGCAAAAACTATGGGCATAGTTGCCAGTAATCTACTGAAACTACTAGTGGTTATTTTACATTGGAACATCATGTGGATTTACTTCTCACTATTGTTTGATGCCACAATTTTTGTTAGCTTATTATATGTCCATTTCCAGCGAAAAGGAAAAACAGCTATTTGGAAATGGAGTAAAAATAAAATTGTAGTAAAATCCTTATTCAAGGAATCATGGCCTTTAATGTTTACCGGTATAATCTACGTATTCTATTTAAAAATAGATCAAGTTATGATTAAAGACTTGCTCAATGCAAGTGAATTGGGACACTATTCTGCTGCGGTTAAGCTATCTGCCACATGGTACACTATTCCCTGGTTGATTACGGGATCATTATTCCCCGCGCTATTAAACGCCCTCAAAAAAAATGTAGCCTTATTTAATGAACGATTCTCTTTGCTATGCCAGGGACTCTATCTTTTAGCAATTATTGCCATTATCCCAATAAGTTTTCTTGCCGATTGGTTGATTGAATTTCTGTTTAGTGGCAAGTACAATCAAGCCGGATTAATTCTTCAAATTCACGTTTGGTCTAGTGTATTCATATTTATTGGTTATGCCGGATCAAAATGGCTAATCGCCAAAAATCTTCAGCGTATTGCTTTAATCAATATGTGCATAGGTGCAGTTTTAAATGTCGCATTAAACTACTGGTTAATTCCAATAATGGGAATAGAAGGAGCTGCATACGTTACTTTAGTAACGCAAGCTCTAACATTTATTGTCATGCCTGTTTTCTTCGCAGCTTCTAGGGAATTATTTTTCGTACAAATCCAAGCCTTTTTCAAAGCTATAACAATAGTCTATCCAGTAAAGAAAGTTCTCAAGATCCTAAAAGAAAGGTCTTAAGCAGGATCCTTAAAGAATCCCCGAATAAAAGAACTCACAAAATGGAATAGGCCCATTTTTTCTTTATACAAAGGGTATTTTTTCAAGGCGAAATACAACCCGAAAGGCAAACCCATCCATGCAAAAGCACGAGCGTATACCTGTCCGCGGTAGTAAGGATATGATTGGTCAAATGTTTTGCCCGAGGATTCCAAAGGGTGAATAACCAGCGGCTCAGCCATATAGTAGCAGGGCAATCCACTTTTAAATGTATCCATAGCAAAAATCGTATCCTCTCCTGTCGGACAAGTAGCACCTAAACCAAATTGTTCATCAAAAGGCGATCGTCTTGAAAATTTATTCAATCGCACAGACATCTCAACCGAATTTACGCGAAGAACACTTCTAAAGGTGTGTGGTCCATTCTCAAGGTGGTAATCTTTATAAGGTCTTCCCTGTTCATCATTTATCTGATAACTTATCAAGGCTGCATCTGGATACTGAGCGTAAGCAGACAAAATTCGATGCTCAAAACCCTTTACAAACTGAATATCATCATCACAAATCAGGGCTATCGGACAAGTAGCCGCCGCCCAAGCTCGATTTCGACTTTTAGCCAAACCTTTTTCTTTTACGCTTATGACCTTCGCCTCGAAATCCAAGTCAAGAACCTCATCCACGTTAATACGCTGTTGAACAACAATAACTTCACAAAGTGAAAAATCAATATGCTCAGCAAAAGACTTATTCTGCTTGAAGTTTAAGTCAACTGTCGAAACTAAGAGGCTAATCTTTTTCAAGAGACTAATTTCCTTTTAAATGAACAATAAGAAACCGATAAAAACTGACTAACAGTTAAAATAGCCATGATACTTAAGGGCAATCGATGTCTTACCGCACCACCGATATTAAACTCATAAATACCGAACAAGCCAATGTACATAAACATCAGCAAAAACCAAACGCGATAATCATTGAACCAGGAGCGAAAATTAACAAGAAGAATAGCCCATACAAACAACATGAATAAAGCATCCAACAAAATCAACTTCATATCCCATGGATTCTTATTGTGTAAAAGAGGAATAGGTGAAATTAAAAACTGCCCTAGCAAATGTGGACTGCTTTTTATCATATCTGCATACCCATTCCATTCTACTAAACCATAAGAACCCGAATATTTCTCCACCCTATAATTACGTGCTGCAGCTAACTGACTCGGGCTCAATTTGTAACTGGTCAAACTTAGCACTCCCAAAAACATTGCAGTTCCCAGAAGGACTGCTGCGAATTTTCTAACAAGATTTCTATCAAGGCTAAACTTTATCCCCATCAAGCCAAGTATAAAGTAAAAAGCAACCTGCATTCTAGTCACCACAATGACAAATAATCCGCCTAAAAATCCAAGATTAATACTTTTTCGCAGTTTAAACAATCTAAGTAGAAAATACAAACTCACACTAAAACCTAGGGTGGTAAAACACTCTCTCAAAGGAACCAAATGATAAAGAAATGCAGAGGGCAAACTCAATGCCAGTAAAAAATATATTTGCTCAAATCCTATCGGTCGACTTGCCGTGTAAAGTAGCCGCCAAGCACGATAAAATACGCCAATAGCTATAAAATATAGCATTACTTGAAATGAAATATACACCAAGATATTTTTCAGAAACAGTAAACGTAAAATCTTGACTGCATATAAAAAACCATAAAGTGTCCTACTCATTCCATCAAATGGACGACCTGTTTTGAAAAGAACGTCGTATTGATTAGAGTCTGGTAAGAAAGGAATAAAATTGAACTTGTAATCCAAAAAAATCAGGCTATTATAAATAAAAAAGAAAGCCAGAATAATCCAAGGAGTTCTTTTGTCTTTCAATTGAAAAAATCGCGAGGCGTAAAGCAAGACAAAAGCGAATAAGCTAGCATAAAACAACAAGACCAAAAAATCAGTGGTCATAATATGTTCAAAATACATCTTTTTCACCTAAGCAAATGTAGCACAATAAACCGTTTTGTAGCTAATCGAAACTTATTGATTACTTTTGTTTTGATTTCGAGTTGAACCTTATTTATGACACTTTTTATCATTCTTTATTTACTATTGTCGGGCTTTGTTTTTTTAAAAATGGCCCAAAACTTTTACGAGCAAAATAAGAACAACAATGAAAGAAATGAACTTGATCGCACTTCAACTGAGGCAATCCTACTAACATCTAGCTTAGGATTGCTCGCCTTTGTTATTCCATTCTACCGGGTTTCTACAAGCATACCTACCATTATCTTATCGCTACTACTTTTATGGTATAGTCACAAGTATGTAAAGCTCGAAGAGCTAAAAACTATGCTGAGCAAATATTATAAATCCTATTGTATATTGCTTTTAGCTTATTTCCTCATCATTTTTCTTCACACCGTAGTATTTCAAGGTGATTACAGCAAGCTGAGCTTGGCCCTGCTTCCTGTAGTATACTTCTTTTCATTTCTATTGATTGTTGAACGAATTCCTCATGCATTCCATTGGCTAGCACAATGTTTTATCACAGGAAGTGCACTTTTCATCCCCTTTATTTTGGGTGTAGGTATATTGAGGTTTAATGAGTTATCGTGGGATAGCTTCTTTTACACCCATTTACTTGACCCTATACAAGCAAACCCTATCATTCATGCCTTTTACTTTAATACTGCCCTGATTTTAACTAGTTATTATTTATCCAAATCGGAAGATTATTGGAAGAAAATCTACTACGGTATATTACTATTTGTTTTTATCCTTATGATCATTCTTTTGGGCTCAAAAATTGGATACATTGCAGCCTTCAGTAGTATGTTTTTCCTAGGATTTTTCAAACTTTCAAAAGTACTATACAAACTAAGCTTCGTTTTCCTTCTTACCATCAGTTTATATCTCATTTTTACTCAAGTTCCTTACATAAATAAAAGAATATTAGGTTTTAAATGGCAAATCAATCAACATGAGCTTATCAGTTTAGACCATCGCTTACCTCGAAGTGTTATTTGGCCTGAAGCTGTTTCACTGATAAAAGAAAGACCGTTAAAAGGATACGGCTTTGGACGTGGATTTGAAATTTTAAGCACACGCTATCAAGCAATCGGATACACTAAAGGGATTGAAAATCGTTTTAATGCGCACAATCAATTCCTGGAATCTACGCTTCAACTGGGAATATTTGGTATACTCTGGTGGACAATCACCTTGAGCTATCTTATTGCACTTGCAATAAAGAAACGAGACCCATGGCTAGCTTCCTTTCTATTCATTGCAATCGCTTATTTATCGGTTGAATCATTGCTAGAATCTCAGATGGGAACAGTGGGATTTAGTTTTTTTCTTGCGTACTTTTTATTCAATGCTTTAAGTAAGCAATCTACTTCAAATAAGATTTAATCGTTCCATAATACGCGTAGCTTATCATGTAACGTAGGGCTGAGAAAAAAGAAAGCTTTTCTATTTCTCGATAAACGCGCCATTGATATTTGGCTGCCAAGAACTTATTACGGGAAATCGAGTGACTGCGAACGCGATATTTGGCCAACATTTGATCCATACCATAAGCAAAATCAATTTGCTTTAAAATCTTTAACCATAAGCCATAGTCCTGTCTCTTATCAATTTCTGGCATGTAAATTTTCCCTAATTGTTGCGAGTCATAGATAGCCGTCAAACATCCGATTGAACAAGTCTTAAGCAAATCGTGGTAATTCACTTTTTCAGGCACTGTAATCAGTCCGGTTTTCTGACTATGCTCATTCATTTTCTCATAAGCAGTGTACGTAAAAGCATAATTATTTTTTCGCATAAAGCTAATTTGCTCACTTAGTTTATTTGACATCCATACATCATCACCATCCAAAAATGCGATCCATCTACCCGTTGCCTGACGAATACCTTCATTTCTGGCTATAGCAGCACCTTGATTTTTATCCAAGCGAACCAATTGGATTCGATCATCATGGAATGATTCGATGATTTTTATACTTTCATCGCTAGAGTTGTCGTCAATGATTATTAGTTCCCACGCTACAAAATCTTGATTCAAAACGGACTGAATAGTTTCAGCTATAAAAGCTTCTCCATTATAATTTGGTGTTATAATAGAAACCTGGATGTGGCTTCGATCAGGTGTCATATCTTTTTAAGTTGATTATACAAAGCCCTTAAATCCTTTGGTAACTCACTTTCAACAAGCAATTCTTCACCATCGATTTTTTGAAAGCTCAGCGACTTGGCATGCAAAGTTAAGCGACTAATTAACGGACGTTCCTCGG
>JAFMKE010000013.1 GCA_017853115.1 Verrucomicrobiota bacterium | reverse complement strand
AAGTCTCAAATGAACATTGAAATTTCTGTATATTTGCCGCTTAAATTTGAAAAATGGAATTGAAAGAAATTTTATCAATTAGCAAGTTGCCTGGTTTGTTTCAAATTAAGGCAAGCAGGGATAATGGCTTAATCGTAACGCCACTTGGAGAGAATAAAAGCAAATTTGTTTCTTCGCGCCAACATATGTTTACCCCCTTAGAAAATATTACCATTTACACCGAAGATTCTAACATTGAACTTAAAGATGTTTTTCAGTCGATGAAAGCTAGCAAACAAGCTTGCCCTGAAAATAAAGCGGCAGATGCAGATTTTAGAGCCTATTTTACTGAAGTTGTACCAAACCACGATCAGCAGCGCGTATATATCAGTGATATTAAAAAAATTGTGAAGTGGTATACTCAATTGGACGCGCATAATTTATTTGCTGAAGAGGAAAAGCCAGAGAAAAAATCAGGCACGAAGAAAAAGAAGGAAAGCAAAGCCACAGGCAAAACAAAAGAAGCGAAAAAGAAATAATGGATACTAGCGCCCCACTCATCAAACAACGACCAAGAACATTTGTAGATCGCGATTTTAAGCTTAGCACCTGGGAAGAGGTTAAGCCGTACTACGATGAGTTGGTCGAAAGACCAATCACATCCCAGGAAGGTTTTGAAACTTGGTTGAAGGATTGGGATGAATTGTATGCCGTGGTTAGTGAGGATATGCGTGGTAAATATATTGCCACTTCAATAAATACTACGGATGAGGCTGCGAAGCAAGCTTTACAATCTTTTTATGTTGAGATTGAGCCGAAATTAAAGCCCTATGAAAATACGCTTCAAAAGAAATTTGATACCTCTCTTTTCAAGGAGCAATTGTCTGCAGATTTTGATAATCTTAAGCGGGGGATTGAAAAAGATCTAGCCCTTTTTACGGAGAAGAATATCGAGCTAAGCAAGGACCTTAGCTTAATGGAAAATGAGTATGCAGAAATTACTGGTTCATGGTCCATAGAATATAAAGGCGAGGAGCTAACTATGCCGCAGGCAGCAAAGTTTGCTAAAGACACCAACAGAGAAACTAGAAAAGAGGTTTATCTCTTGGCTCGTGAACGAGAGTTACAAGATGCGGACAAACTCGATGATTTGATGAGCCGCCTAGTTGCAAAAAGACATCAGTTGGCACTGAATGCGGGCTATGAAAATTATCGGGATTACATGTTCGATCAGAAGCATCGTTTTGATTACACTGCCAAAGATTGTGAGGCATTTCATCACGCGGTGGCTGCGGCTATTGTCCCTTTGTTAAGTGAAATAGACCAAAAACGCAAAGCCGACATGGGTGTAGACGCACTTTATCCCTGGGACTTAAGTGTCGATCCTTTCAATCAAGCCCCACTAAAACCATTTGAAGACACCGAAGATTTTGTAAATAAAACGGTGCACTGCTTTAACAAGTTGGATTCTTATTTTGGCGCGTGTATAAGCAACATGTATGCAATGGGAAAATTGGATTTAGAATCAAGAAAGGGTAAAGCTCCCGGTGGATACAATATGTCAATGCCCGAATCAGGAATTCCATTTATTTTCATGAACCACGCTTCATCGGAAGGAGATGTTCGTGTAATGGTGCATGAAGGTGGCCACGCTATACATAGTTACCTGGATTATGAAATTCCATTCGCTAACTTACGCGATGTTCCAAGCGAAGTAGCTGAACTAGCATCGATGACTATGGAGCTTTTTTCATTGGAAAATTGGGAAAGTTTTTATAGTGATAAGAGCGATTTGACACGCGCAAAACGCAATCATTTGGAAGGCTTATTGAAGATTTTGCCTGGCGTAGCGAAGGGTGATGCTTTCCAACATTGGATGTATCTCAATCCTAAGCATACGGTAGCCGAGCGACGAGCCAAATGGTTGGAATTAAATAAGATTTACGGTACGGGAGTGGTAGACAATACTGGGCTGGAGGTTTATCAACAAACGGGATATCAAGGGATATTGCACTTCTATCAGGTGCCCTTCTATTATATCGAATACGGATTTGCCCAATTGGGTGCAATTGCCATGTGGCGTAATTTCAAAGAAGATAAACAAGCCGCCATTGAAGCATACAAGCGCGCCTTGCGTTTGGGATACACTCGGTCTATTCCAGCGATCTATGAAGCGGCGGATATCCAGTTTGATTTTTCGGCTGACTACGTCAATAATTTGGCCGCCTTTGTAAAACAAGAGTTAGCTCAATTATAAGTGATTCTCTGGATGTGTTGAGCATCAATGCATAGGCTTATAAGTGAAAAAAAAGTGATATTTTTACTTAAATTCTGAACACAATGAAAAATAAATTTAGCCTATACTCTTTGATCTTGACACTTGTAATCGCTTTAGTGCTCAATGCGTGTAAAAAGGACGAGATTGAAAATCCAGTTGGTACTGAACCAATCAATTTCATTCAGCCCGATAGTAGCACCATTTTTGCATCTGCGGGCGAGTTGGTTGATTTTACCTTATACTTGGCTATCGATCATCCGATCGACTCGGTAAGAGGGGCTTATTTTATTGATACTACTCGAGGATCTTCGTTGCCTGGAGTTAATGCGCTACTGGAAAACCTTACTTATGCAGATATGCAAACAGAATTTTTTGTTCAGGGCTTTTCTGATAGTTTAAATGTTCAGACGGTCAGCGGTGTGTTAGAAATGCCGTCAACAAGAATAGATGGCACAGGATTTTGGCCTTATTTTGCAGGAAGTACAACGCCATTCTTACCTGCTCAATATGATGCAGTACGCGTTGTTTTTCAGATTGAGGCAGGTAGTAGCCAGTATGAAAAGCAGTTAAAAGTAATTGTCGATTAATACGGTGGTTCGAGTTAATAAGAATTTACATAAGGAACGAGTTAACTATGATAAGTATGTTCTCAATCTAGAAGATACGTCTGATTCACCTTTTTTGCAATTTGACGAATGGTATCACGAAGCTGAGGCGCATGGCGGTTTCGAAGCGAATGCCATGGTGCTTTCCACAGCGGATGAGCATGGTGCACCAAGCAGTAGAGTTGTTTTGCTTAAGGCATATTCAAACGATGGCTTGGTTTTTTATACGAATTATGCTAGTGAAAAAGGACGTCAAATGGCGACAAATAATAAGGTTAGCTTGCTGTTTTTTTATGAAGCCTTTCAGCGCCAGATACGTATCAGTGGGCTTGTTGAGCGAATTAGTGAAGAGGAGAGTGAAGCTTACTTTAAAACACGTCCAAAAGAAAGTCAATTCGGTGCCATGATTTCAAAGCAGAGCGAAATGATTGCGAGTAAAGAAGAACTTGAGCGACGCTTTGAGGAATTAAAGAAAAGCAACATTGACCCCGTACGCCCGAAAAGTTGGGGAGGCTATCTTGTTAAACCCAATTACTTTGAGTTTTGGCAGGGCCGGCCAAGTCGCATGCATGATAGAGTTTTCTATAGAAAAGAAAAAGAGACCTGGGTTAAAGGTCTCTTGTCGCCATAATCAGCTATTATTTCGCTTTTTTAGCTTTGCTTTTTTTCTTCGCTGGAGCAGCTGCTTCAACGGTCTTTCTTTTTGGCCTAGTTACGCCGTAAGATCCTTGTGCAATTTTCCCTCGTTTGGTTTTTTTATCTCCTCTACCCATTATAGTTAATATTTTATTGAATGATAAAAATAAAAAAATCCTGCCAAATCATTTATTCAGCAGGATTTTAAAGTATGCTGGAAAAAATTATACTCTAGAAGATAATTCTTTACCTGGCTTGAACTTCACTACGTTCTTAGCAGCGATGTTGATTTCTTTACCAGTTTGAGGGTTTCTTCCTTTTCTTGCAGCTCTGTGAGATACTGAGAATGTTCCAAAACCAACTAATGTTAATTTGTCACCTTTTGCTAAAGTTGAAGTTACACCGTCAGTAACTGCGTCTAGTGCAGCACTTGCTTGTGTTTTAGTTAAACCTGCATCTTCTGCAATCTTGTTGATTAAATCACCTTTGTTCATAATATTTAATTTTGGTTAAAAATAATTGTGATGGCTCAAAAATAAGCGCAATTCCTTTATTCATAAGCCTTTCAGGCTAATTGTTATGTTGATAATTTGTTTTTCTTCCTATTGTCTTAGAGATGCAAATTTTACAAATAATTGATAATCAATAATTTATAAAATCAATGATTTTTGATTTTTTGTGGATATATTTTAATTTTTTTTTTCAAAACCTAGTAATATCAAGGTTTTTAGAAATTTATCAGAGGGAGTTTGTAAGTTTACCGGAAGTATATGAAAAACAAAAGCACAGACAGCCGTTACTTGGTGTTTGGTGACGGTCCGGTTATCGTTTTATTGCATGGTTTGTTCGGTGCATTGAGCAATTTCGAACAGGTTATACAGCACTTTCAGAAGTCTTATACAGTTTTGTTTCCGCAATTGCCGCTCTACACTTCCTCTTTATTAAATTCTACGGTTTCTGGTATGGTCGAATTCGTGAAGGATATACTCGAAGAAAAGAATTATAATCAGGTTCATTTAGTAGGTAATTCTCTCGGAGGACATATTGGTTTAGTTTATGCCCTTCAGGATATGCAAAGGGTTGCTTCAATTACACTTACCGGTAGTTCGGGTTTATTTGAAAATTCATTGGGTGATGGCTATCCCAATAAAGAGAATTATGATTACGTTAAAAAGAAAACGGAATACACTTTTTATGATCCTAAAATGGCATCTAAAGAATTGGTAGACGAAGTATTTGAAACGGTAAATAACAGATCAAAGGCAATACGTGTTATCGCTCTTGCGAAATCTGCGTTGCGGCACAATTTAAGGAAGGAGCTCCCGAAAATTGACATTCCTGTGAATTTGATTTGGGGGAAAAATGATAATATTACACCGCTGTTCGTTGGTGAAGAGTTCCAAAAATTGATACCCAATGCGCGCTTAGAAGTTATTGACGAGTGCGGGCATGCGCCCATGATGGAGCATCCGAATTTGTTTAACGAACTTTTAGAAAAATTTTTGTTAGAAGTAGAACAAAATAAATCAAATTGATTGCAAGATTGGCCATAGAGGAAAGTATACCGTATCTGAAAATGACGGATACTGTTGAGTTTGCACTGGAATTAATGGAAGAGTTCAAACAAGCACACCTGCCTGTCTTGGATGAAAAAGAACTTACAGGTGTAGTTTCCGAACAGCAACTGTTGGATACAACGGCCATGGGCACTTTATCTGACTTACCTTTCCCTTTGATTAAGGTTGCAGTAAACGAATATGCACATATTTTTGATGCGATGAAAGCAGGCTTTGAAAGTCGAAGTAGTGTGCTGCCTGTAGTTAATAAAGATGGAAAGTACATCGGCCTGATATCTCCACGAAGTCTTCTGATTAAACTTTCGGAGTTTAATTTTGTCTGCGAAACAGGAGGGATTTTCATACTGGAAGTTCCTGCTCAAGACTATTCACTGGCCGAGATAGCTCGTTTGGTTGAGTCGAATAAGGCTTCCGTATTGTCGATTGCCACAGCACCTGCCGATGACAGGGGCCACATGCAGGTTACTGTGAAAGTAAACACGCTTGATTTAACATATATCATTGCTACCTTGGAGCGTTACGATTACACCATTACGAATATCTTTCATCAAGCTGAGCAAATTGACCAGTTGAAGGAACGCTATGATGCCTTGATGCATTACCTAAATGTGTAGAGCATCCTTTACGAATATTTTCCATTCCTTTATCCCAAATTTTGGGTTTATCTTTGAACTATGCATGTAGCTGTATACGGAAGAAAGCTAAAATCAAGCGCTGGAGCTGATGTAAGAAAGTTTTTTGATTTGTTGGAGTCGAAAAATATTAGTTACACCGTCTATAGCCCCTTTCTTAAGCATCTACTCAAAGATCATGGTTTACTTCTAGCCAACCGTTCTTTCTCAGACAAGAAGGAGATTAATAAGGATATAGATTTTGTTTTTAGTTTAGGAGGTGATGGTACCATACTCGATGCAGTGAGTTGGATAGGAGAAAAAGAAATCCCAATTGTAGGTATAAATTTCGGACGCCTCGGTTTCTTAGCCAGCATATCGATTAGTAATATTGAGAATTGCCTTAATGCAATTTTAGAAAATAAGCATGTTATCGAATACAGAAATTTGATACAATTAGAAACGAATAAAAAATTGTTTGGTGGGAGTTCGTTTGCCTTGAATGAGTTTACCTTGCAGCGGGTCGAAACTTCTTCGATGATAACTGTGCATGCCTATCTAAATGGACAACATCTAAACTCGTATTGGGCAGATGGATTGATAGTTGCTACTGCTACGGGATCAACAGGCTATTCCTTAAGTTGTGGTGGGCCAGTAATCTATCCAAACAGCAAAAATTTTGTAATTACTCCAGTTGCCCCGCACAACTTAAATGTTCGTCCGATGGTTGTTCCCGACGATGTGGAACTTCGTTTGGAAGTAGAAGGGAGAAGTAATCGATTTTTAACCACCTTAGATAGTCGGAATAAAACGATTGATTCGAGTTACGAATTGCTTCTACGGAAGGCGCCTTTTCAAGCGCTATTAGTTCGGCTGAGTTCGAGTAATTTTGTGAATGCTATTCGAGAGAAATTGCTATGGGGCGAAGATCGAAGAAATTAGGTGAGGCAGTTAATTTTGGCACACCAATTGAATAGAAAGAAATGAACCAATGGCTTATTTTTTCTCTTCAATAGAATAATAAGGTATAAAAAAAATTAATCGATGAAAAATATACTTCTTCTAGCTTTTTTACTTCTTAGTTTGAGCTCATGTAAAACCTTGATTCCGTTTACAGATGATTTGCGATCGGATAATGGATGGGGCGATAAAGAACTCAAACAAATACAATATTATAATTCGGAGACCATTGTTTTACAGCGGCAGTTGAACAGTAACGAAACAGGTATCGTCTCGGGAAAGATCAAAATGATTGACGGAAAGCAAGTGGAAGAAATCATTATTCGCCAAGGAACACCAGGCGTTGTTTCGGCAATACCTGACGGTAATCGATTAGCAATCAGTTTTGAAATAGGCGATGATCATTATTTGACTTTTGGAATCGATCAAAAGCGTGGAGGTCGATATTACTTGCGTTTAAAGGATTTTGAACAAAACAAGTTTGCCTTGGTAACTTATCATGGACAAACCTATAATATTGGGCCTCAATCCTTGACGGCTTACCTGCAAGTGAATCTGAAAAAGGTTAATAAACTCCAAAAATCCTTGCGAGTTGCTAAGGGGCGAAAGTTATAATTGAGATGAGCGGCTGTAAAGTCGCTCTTTTCATTTAGTAACATTACTATGCCTTGAATTCACCTAAATAGATTATACTTAGTTGTTCGTAAATGACACTTCACTTCAGGTGCTCCATGCGCCACCCATTTCGCCCATAATCCACTGCAAGTGAAATTACCTTGATTTTTAAGTTAAATATGTAGTGAATGCGCTATATTTGCACCTCTTTATTTATAAGATTAAAAAAATAAGATAAATGGCGGTTATAGGCACTTTAAGACAAAAGCTTGGCGGTATCCTGATCTTCGTTATAGCATTAGCTATGATGGCTTTCATATTAATGGATATGGGGGGACAAGGAAATAGTCAAACCCGAGGAACAGATATTGCTAATGTAAATGGTGATGCGATTCCTTACACAGCTTTTAGTGAAAGATTGGAGGCTAATGAAAACTTCATGAAGAACCAACTTCAAACGCAAAATTTGACAGATGCGCAAAAGGAAAGTATACGCACGAGTACCTTAAATGAAATGATTGAAGAGAAGTTGAAAAATAAGATGTACGAGGACTTGGGCATTTTTGTTGGAACGGAAGAGAAAAAGGCTATGCTTTTTGACAAACAGTTCCAACACCCTAGTATTACCTCTTCTTTTGCCGGGCAGGATGGCCAGTACGATGCGGCTCTATTTAAGCAGTATTTGGAAACCCTAGATTTAGTTGATCAGAATTCGGGTATGACAGCCGAAGAAAAGCGTGCACAATGGACAAACTTTGAGCAAGCTATTTATAAAGAGCGTGCCAACAACAAATACAACCAGCTGCTTGAAGCAAGTGCAAATGTACCTACTTGGATGGCAGAGGCCTTATATGCAAACGAAAACACCACGGCCAATATACAGTACGTCTATGTTCCTTACAACAAAGTAAGCAACGAGGAAATTTCCTTTACGGATGCCGACCTAGAGGCTTATTTAAGTGCGCATCAAAAAGAATTTAAGCAGGATGCCTCAGTAAATATGAAATATGTTGCTTTTCCTATTCAACCCTCTGCGGATGATATAGCGAATGCGGAGTCATGGGTAAACGATAAATTTAACGCTTGGCAGGAAGCTGAGAATGATTCTTTATTCATTATGGCTAGTTCGGAAACTCGCTGGGATGCCAAGTACTACACGCAAGAAAGTTTAGCTAATGTTTTTGCTGATTCTATGTTTGCATCATCAGTTGGTGCTTTCTTTGGCCCAGTTCAAAATGGGGATCAATTCAATGCGTACAAGTTAATTGATAAAAAACAAATTCCTGATTCCTTAAAGTGCCGTCATTTATTGATTACTGGTGAGGGATATACTACGCAGGAGGACGTTACAGCACTAATAGATAGCCTTCGCACAGCGATAATAGAGGAAGGAACGCCTTTAGCAAGTTTGACTGCAAAATATTCACAAGATCCTTCGAATGCTTCGGATGGTGGAGATTTAGGATGGGTTAGACCAAATGAAATGGTTACACCATTCAATAATGCTATTTTCTTTGATATGGAGCCGGGTGATGTGCGAATGGTATACACCCAGTTTGGTGCTCACTTTGTGGAAGTATACGATTGGGGAACGACACAAGAGGCAGCTAAAGTGGCTACATTGACTAAATCGATTTTCGCAAGTGAAGAAACAACCAATGGTATTTTTGCAGAAGCAAGTCTATACTCTGGAAACAACAGAAATAAAGAATCTTTTATCGCTGGTTCAGAAAGAGTAAAGGATGCGCTTAATGTTGCCAAAACGGCAAATACAGTTGTTGGTTTAGATGGCAATGCGCGAGAAATGATTAAATGGGCGTTTGAAACTGAAACAGGTGATGTTTCCGCTCCATTCATTATTGGCGACAATTTTGTTGTGGCTTTACAAAATGGGAAGTCTGAAGAAGGTAAAGCGTCGCTTTCCAGCGTAAGGGCTTTGGTGGAAGCAGAAGTGATTAAAGAAAAGAAGGCTGAGCTTCTTGTTGAAAGATTAAGTGGTTCTGACTTAAACGCTCTGGCTTCGACGAATGCTTCGAGTATTCAGGCTGCAAATAACCTATCCTTTAATAATGTTACATTGTCGGGTGTAGGAAACGAAGCGAAAGTTGTTGCTTCAGCACTTGGATTAGAGGTGAATGAACTTTCCTCTCCTATTGTAGGGGAGAATGGGGTTTTTGTTGTTCAAACTATTGCAAAAAAAGAAGCTGCAGAAGCACTTGATTTGAATGCATATACGATGCGTTCTTCTACGTATTCTACAGGAGTGCAGAGTCGCCTTTTTGAAGCGCTGAAAACAGCAGCCAAAGTAGAAGACAATAGCTTCGACTTTTTCTAGAAAATAATATCCAATGGAAAATAAAGTAGCCAAAAAAGCTATAGAAACCATTGATCTCATATCCCTCATTAATGTGGGTAACATAAAAGGCTTTGATTTAAAGCCTTTTTTGTTTAAAGGCTTGTTGCTGAAAGAGAAAGAATTCAGAAACGCGCTTAAAACCTATGATTTCGATGCCCTAAATGGGAGTCAACTTTATATCTTTTGTAGCACAGATGCCATTGTTCCGAAATGGGCATATATGCTGTTAGCATCTTATCTCACAGAAAGGGATATTCCCCATAACTTTGCAAGTAGTATGGAAGAAGCGATTAATTTATTCGTGGCGGATGCGATTAATCTATTGGATGTGTCGCAATACACAGACAAGCGGGTGGTAGTTAAAGGCTGTAGTGGTAAATATGCTATTAATGAGCAAAACTACATGAAGTTAACGCAGCGCTTAAAACCGGTGATTAAGGCAATATCTTATGGAGAAGCTTGTTCTATGGTTCCGATTTCAAAAAACTAATTATGAAAACTGTTAGACAATGGACTTTGCCAGTGTTTGTTACTTTACTCACGCTGCTCATATTCAAAACGGCGTTGCTCAGCTTAACGGACAACAATAGGCCATTACCTGAAGTTAAGACTGCAGGAATGAGTTTGTTTGCTGATGCTGAAGATGAAAGAGATGGGCTCACTGAGAATCTTATAGCGTCTCAGCGAATTCATCCAGTTAGAATTAGTGGGGATGTCCACTTCGCAGATGAAAAAGTTCCTCTACACGATCAGGAGGTGAGAGAACGATTTGATCGGGAGTTGCTGGTGAATACCTTCTGGCATTCTAATACCATGTTAAACTATAAGTTGGCTAGTAAGTATTTTGATGACATATCTCAAATTTTGGAAGTGAATGGCGTTCCCTCAGATTTTAAATACCTCGCTGTTGCAGAAAGCGGATTGCGCAATGTGGTTTCACCTGCAGGGGCAGCTGGTTTTTGGCAATTCTTGAAATCAACAGGCTTGGAGTATGGTTTGGAGATTAATAATGAAGTAGACGAACGGTATAACTATGAAAAAGCAACAGAAGCTGCATGCGCTTATTTGAAGGATGCGAAAGCACTCTTCGGATCATGGACTCTAGCCGCTGCGAGTTATAATGTGGGTATGAGTAAATTGCAAAAGCGCTTGGAAGAGCAACAGGTGACTAATTACTATGATTTGTATTTGAACTCGGAAACTTCGAGATATGTTTTTCGAATTCTATCCTATAAAATGGTTTTTGAGAATCCGGAGAAGTTTGGATTTGAATTTGTAAAAAAGGATTTATATCAACCGTATCAATTTAGAAGTGTAGTGGTCGAAAATTCCATTCCAGACTTAGCCCAATTTGCGATAGATAATGGCACGAATTACAAAATGCTTAAGGTGGTTAATCCATGGTTAATCAGTTCAAGTTTAACGATTAGCCAAGGCAATAGTTACACGATAAAAATCCCTACTAGCTATGTTGATGAAGCCTATTATCCCTCCGACTACGAAGAAGGGGATGAAGAGGAATTGTTGGATGAAAATTATGACAAATAATGGATCTCGCTCAGTTTAAGTTTCGATTTGATTTGCAAATGCGTTGGAATGATTTAGATGCGCTCGGACATGTAAATAATGCCATGTTCATCACCTATTTCGAAACAGCGAGAGGCCGATTTATGCTCGAAGCCTGTCCGGGATGGGATTGGTATAAAAATATGTTTTTAATAGCTCAAGTGCATGCCGATTTTCAAAAAGAATTGTTGTTAAGCGCAAAGAACCCTCAAGTACTTATGCGAACGTCGAAGATTGGGACGAAAAGTTTTGAATTGAGTTACGCGATAATAAGTGAGGGGAAAGAGGGAACTGTACTTCATGCCACTGGAACTACTACGCAAATTATGTTTGATATGAAGACTCGACAAACAATCGTTATTCCTTCATGGGTGAAAGAGAACCTTATAGCCTTTGATGCCTAGAGGGAGAGCTAAGAATGTAATTGTTCAAATTGTCTTAAGTGCGCTTCTACTCGTGCTACACTTTTCTTAACCCATTCCAAACGGATCTGCTCAAATTGCTTGTCCGATAGCCTCCAATCAATCGTCGATTTCCTAAGTTCTTGACTAAGGTGTTGAAGCACAATAGCAGCACTTACCGAGATGTTTAAACTTTCCGTGTGTCCCACCATGGGAATTTTTATATAGCTATCAGCCTTTTGTAATACATCTTCACTTAAGCCTTTCTTTTCCGCTCCAAAAAAAAGTGCAGAAGGTTTAGAAATGTCAAAATCTTGTAAGTCAAAACCACTAGTATGGGGGGTGGTAGCAACTATTTGATACCCTTTTGATTTCAGGCTATCGATAGCCTGAGTGGTATGGTCATACTTGTAAACATCAACCCATTTAATCGCCCCTTTACTGACTTGCTTTGAGGTTTTAAACTCATTGAATGATTCGATGACGTGACAATCCTGAATTCCAAAACAATCGCACGAACGAATAACCGCATTGCTGTTGTGTGGTTGGTAGATGTTTTCCAAAGCAACTGTGAAGTGTTTGGTGCGTTGCTCGAGTACACGTTCAAGCTGATTCAATCGCTCTTCAGTGATGAACGCACTGAGATAGTTAAGCAGCTTGCTATTCGTATCCATGTTTTAAAGGTAAACAGAAATAAACTAATCTTTTAGTAGTTAAAAGTATAGGCTTGATAACTGATATTTTCTCGTTCATCAGCAACCAAAATCTCCAATTTGTTTTCACCTTTCACCGTGTATTCATCAATAAAATAGCTCATTAGGTCTCGTTTAGCGTCATAGCTCAAAACAACCCAATGACCATTAACAAATGCATTATACTCGTCAATTCCCGAGAATTCGTCTACCACTTTGAACTGAATGAGTTTATGTGATGTCATGGTTTTACCATCACTGATATTGAGGGGTGTAACTTTCGGAGCGATGGTGTCGATATCAATGAAATAGGTTCCTAGAGCCCTTGTTTTCCCATGAATAAAACCCTCCCGTATTTTACCACCAATAGATTGCTTTTGGTTTTGGTAATCATAATAGGCGATGAGGTATTTATCTAGGTAAGCGGAATCAATTTTGTTATAGCGCAATGAAATATCAAAATACTTCGAAACGGGTATTTGGCTGTTATGAATATCGAAGTATGGCCCGAGCATATTGTGGGGGCGTTCGTGGTATTGAAAACACAAATCGTCAAAAAATACGTTTTCAGCAAAGTCTATCTGTATGTTGTCCGTACGATAATAATTTCGTTCTTCTGCGGAAAACAAACTCGTATATTCCGCTGGTTTCGCTTGAAAGAACGTAGCACTTGAATCATAAGCCACTTCAAAGGTTGTTTTTGAGGTATTCCCGTGAAAATCACTCACCTCTATTCGAAACTTATGTTCATCATTCGAGTCAAGTAGAATACCTGCATTATCCAATTTCATTGGGTATGTAGGTAATTGATTTCCTTTCTCTACGTAACATTTATGCACCGTGTTGTTATGGTTTTTCTTTTGCCAGTAATCACAGTGACTATATACATGTTTAGTAAAATCAAAAGATAGAATATCCACTTGATAATGAAATATCAATTCGTCATTATCGAATAATTTGATGGCATACACCCCGTTTTTATTGTTGGAGTTGGTGAATAAATCAATGGTATGAATACCTATTCCTAAATTTTTACTATTTACTCGAACAGTGTTAGAGATGGTATAATTACCCGAACTGATCATAGTGGGTTTAATTTTTTTGGAAGCAGTGAATTGTTTTTCTTCCCCTAAAGAATAAAAAAATACATTATAAATACTCGGTTTAGCGTAATCAGTTAACCAGTCTTTAAATCCATACAGTAGAGGGTTTACGGGGTGCTCTTGGCTATCGCGTAATTCAAAATGAAGGTGAGGACCTCCTGATCCACCAGAGTTTCCCGAAATGGCGATAATATCTCCTTTCTTAACAGGAAATAGATTAGGATCGAGATTAGTTAAATTAACTGCAAAGCTGGTCAAAATATGTTGCTGTTGTTTTGTCCATTCCTGAACCTCACTGCTAAACTTTTGAAGGTGTGCGTATACGGAAACCATTCCGTTGCGGTGAGTTATGTATAAGGCATTACCATACCCATAAGGACTAACGGAAACTCGAGATATATATCCATCTGCAACGGCATAAATTTTTTTTCCTTCAACACCTTCTGTTTTAATATCTATGCCGGTATGAAAATGCGTACTTCGGGGTTCTCCAAATGTGCCAGATAAGTAAATTGGGATATCTACGGGTGAGCGAAAGTAATCCTCATCCACTTCGGGTAAAACCACAGTTGCATGCAATGAGCTTGTCAAGAGTGACAACAAAAGAGAAAAAAGAAATAATCTTTTCATTGATGCAAAAGTAATACTATAAAGGGAGTCATCGACCTGTCAGGTTCCAGAACCTGACAGGTCGATGACTAATATATTAAGATTTCATCAAATTTGCTAAGCGATTACTTGCTCGATCAAAGAGCAAGATCATCACGGGAACGATTACTAAGGTTAGGAAGGTAGCAAAGGTTAATCCATATATTACCGTCCAACTTAATGGCCCCCAGAAAGCTACATTGTCTCCCCCTATATAGAAGTTAGGTGCCAGGCGAGTAATCAAGCCTGCGAAATCGATGTTGATTCCTACCGCAAGTGGAATTAAACCAAGTACAGTAGTTACGGCTGTTAGTAAAACAGGTCGTAATCGTGTTTTTCCAGCTACTACAATGGCTTTGGTAATGTCTGCGCGACTTAATCGCGCGTCCAGAGGCAAGCCTTTATTTGTTTTCATTCTATCACGAGTTAACTGGGTATAGTCCATCAGTACAATGGCGTTGTTCACCACAACACCCGCCAGTGATATGATTCCAATCATGGTCATAATCACTACGAATTTATCTCCAAAAACTGCGATTCCTAGGAATACACCAATGAAACTAAAAAGTACGGATAATAGGATGATGATTGGAGCTGTAACAGAGTTGAACTGAGTAACAATAATTAAGAAGATAGAGAATACAGCTATCATTAAGGCAGTTTGTAAGAATGCCATGGATTTTGCTTGTTCCTCCTGCTCACCAGTAAACTCTACTCTATACCCATCAGGAATATCAATATCCTCGGCAATCAAGGCTTCGATAGTGGCAATAATTTCGTTCGCGTTGCCACCTTCGGCAAGGTTAGAATAGAGGGTTACTACCCGGTCCGTATTTACACGACGAACGGATCCCAAACTAGAAGAGTATTTTACTTTAGCTACCGCTGAAATAGGTACTTGCTTTGTTTTTCCATCCGACTGATCTCGGAAGGTAATTAACATGTTTTTGAGCGATTCTAGATTATAGCGCTGATCAGATTGTAATCGCAACATAATCGGATAATCATCATCTCCTTCAGTATAGGTGGATACCTCTTTGCCGAACAATGCAGTTCGCAAGGCACCAGCGACCTGTGCAGTAGATAAGCCAAATGTGCGCGTAGCATCTCGATCGATGTCAAAAAGCAATTCTGGCTTTCCTTGGTCCAAGTCCGATTTTAATTTCTCTATACCCGAAACTTCTCCTCGAATCATGGCATTATTAATCAGTGTACGAACTTCATCATGCAATCGGAATAGCTCATCAAATTCTTCTCCGCTGATAGCAATATTGATAGGTGGACCAACGGGCGGACCATTTGGATCCTTAGCCACGGAAACTACAGCACCTGGAATTTGGCCAACTGTTTCACGTATTTCATTTAAGGCTTTCGTTGTATTAAAACGTTCAACAGTTCCATCTTTATGCTGCACCTCTGTTCGGTTTTCATATTGAACAAAAGAAATGGTCAGCTTAGCTTTGTTAGGTGTCTTCCCTTTATTTTCTCCTGATTGTCCTGAGTTCGGGTCAGTGGTCCCTTCACCTACATTGGATAGGATAGATTCTACATTTAATCCGGTTCCAATGCCGTAAGGTTTCATGGCCTCAATAACATCTTGCTCAATCTTTTTAATTTTTCTGTTGGTATACTCGATGTCTGTGCCGGTTGGAAACTCTACAAAAACATTTACATAATTGGGTTGTCCTTCAGGGAAGAATACCACCTCTGGTTGACGCGCTACGAAAAACATCAATGAACCAACGAGCATAAAGAACATCGCTACGAATAGAACAATAGGGGTTTTGCCTCTCAATGCCCACTCAACAAAACTTTCGTATTTATCCTCAATCCAAGGAAGTAATTTGTCTTGAAATCGCCGAGCCAAGGGTACTAAGATGTAGTTGTTGATTAGGATAATTAGCACTATTCCTGCCATAAGATTTCCAAAAACAACGAGCGGCGTTTTGCCTGAATTTAAGCCGAAAATGATAAGGCCAAGTCCAAGTAGAAAGAATAAACCCATTAAAATCCAAAACAGTAAGGGATTCATTTTCTTTTTCCCCTTACTCTCTTCATCTAATTTCATAAAGAAGGAGGTCAAGACTGGGTTAATGACCAAGGCTACGAACAATGAACTACATAATACGATAATCAAGGTGATTGGAAGATACTTCATAAATTCACCCATGATATCCTTCCAAAAAATTAGCGGGAAAAAAGCCGCAAGGGTAGTGGCAGTTGAAGCTATGATAGGAACTGCAACTTCACCAACACCTTCTTTTGAAGCCGTGATAATATCCTTCCCTTCTTGCAATTGGCGATAAATATTTTCTACAACCACGATTCCGTTATCAACCAACATCCCTAAGGCGAGAACCAGAGAAAATAACACCATTATGTTAAGGGTTACACCCATAAGGTTGAGAATTAGAAATCCCATTAACATACTCATAGGAATAGCAATTCCCACGAACAAGGCATTTCTCAATCCAAGGAAGAAAAGAAGTACCGAGATAACTAAAATAACGCCCGATATAATGCTGTTCTCTAAATTAGCCACTTGAAGTTTGGTTTGAAGCGAGGTATCATTGGTTATGGTTACTTCAAGATCTTTATCAAAATGAGTTTTTTTAGCTCTTTCGATAATTTCATTAATTTCATCAACCGCAATGATCAAATTCTCTCCACTCCGCTTCATAACATCAAGTGATACAACAGGCTTGCCATCAATGCGTGCGTAACTATCCGTTTCGGCTGCGTCAAACTTAACCGTGGCGATATCCTTTAAAAAAACGGGTTTTTGAAAATCACTCTTTACTATGATCTCCTCAATTTCATTCACAAGGCTAAATTCCCCTACAATACGCACCGATCTGCGATTATCGCCTACAAGAAGGTCACCTGCAGATATCGTCATATTTTCATAGTTAATGGCCTCCTCGATATTTCGAAAACTAACTTTAGCAGCTTCCATTTTTGCATTGTCGATAGCGATACTTACCTCTTTTTCTAAGCTTCCACGTAACTCAACTTTAGAAACTTGAGGTAAATTTTCTATTTCATCTTCTAAATACTCGCCGTATTCTTTAAGTTGCTCTAGCGTATAATTTTCGCCACTTAGGTTGATATTAATAAACGGGATAGAGGCGAAATCTAATTCAAAAATATTCGGCTCCTGGTCTAAGTCAGAAGGCAATTCACTTCGCGCTTTATCAACGGCATCTTTAACATCTAAAAGCGCTTCATTGACGTCTACATCAAAATCAAATTCTACAATAGTTGTGGAATAATCTTGAATGGCTGTCGATCGTATTTCGGTTACATCTGTAATGGTATTGACTTCTTTTTCGATATGACGGGTAATTAGGTTTTCCATGTCTTCCGGAGAGTTGCCAGGATAAACCACACCGACATAAATGGTAGGGATACTTATCTCCGGATAATTTTCTTTAGGCATAGAGGTGTAAGCGCCTATTCCTGTTACCAGAATTAGGAACATCAATATGATTACACTCGTTCTATTATTTACCGAGAGGCTCGATAGGAAGAATTCACGGGTTATATTGTTTGTTTTTTTCTCTTGACTCATGTTATCGGTGTTTAGCCTTGAATTTTAATTAATTGTCCGTCAAGAACATTTCTAAAGCCTTCGTTGATAATTACATCACTTTCATTCAAGCCTTTGGTGACTACTATCTGTCCACCATAGCTTTCGCCAACCTCGATTTGCTTTTTCACGGCTACAACTTCATTCGTTAGGCTATCTGTTTCTGCTGTAAAAACGAAATACCCTTGTGCTGATTCTTGTAGCAAGTTAGATGGAATAACAATGGCGTCAGAAACGGTTAAATTGTTAAACTTCGCTTTAACCAGCATATTTGGTTTGATTATATTATCCTTATTATCTATGGACGCTATTACTTGAAAGGCTCGGTTGTAGGCATTAACGGTTTGCCCCACAGCGCTCACTTTAGCTTTTACTTCTTTTTCTATGGCAGGCAGTTCTATAAGGATTTCATCTCCTTTGTTTACTTTACCTAAGTAAACCTCAGGTAGATCAATTTTAACCTCCATCATGGTATTGTTCACGATTTGGCATGCAGGCATTCCGGGAGCAGCCATTTCGCCTAGCTTCACATTGATCATATCTATGTACCCGCTAATTGGCGCTTTAATACTTGTTTTACTTAACTGAACATTGGCAGAGGCTTTTTTATCGATTAAAGATTCGTATTGATTCTTGGCTTGCAAGTATTCGATTTCAGAACCTATATTTTGATTCCATAAACGTTGTCTTTTATCAAATACTTCTTTGGCCAAAGAAATAGCAGTTTCTAATTCGGCCATTTGACTCGTAATTATGCTGTTGTCAAGTTGAATCAAGGTTTGTCCCTGATTAACATATTGTCCTTCATCAACAAAAACCCCTTTGACTAAGCCGCCCATGTCAGTAGTAACCATTACATTATTTTCTGTGAAGGTCTTTCCTTGGGCTTCTATGTAATTGTTGAATACATCTGGGTTTAAGTCGATAACAGTGACCAATTCCAGTTTTTCATCATTGCTGGTCGTATCGATTTTTTTAATGGCTTCATCTAATTCGGCCAGCTGATCTTTCAGCGCTTTAATTTCTCCTTCTATTTCACTCTTTTGTGTTTTGAGTTCTTCTAAAGTGGATGAACTGCCACAAGATGATAAAAAGATAATTCCTACAAATAAAATTGCTATGCTACTTCTCATGTTTTTTAAAGATTTATTATAAGGTGCCTAATGCTTTATTTACTTCTAGTTTTGCAACTAATAAATTATATAGTGATTGTGTGTAATTAATCATAGTGCTGGTGTACTCCTGCTGTGCTTGGGATAACTCGAAACTACTTCCCACACCCTCGTTAAACATGACAATTGTTTTGTCGAGTATTTTGTTGGCCAGGGCGAGGTTTTCCTCTTGAGTTTGGTATTCACTAATGGCATTCGCCAAATTGTTTTGTGTACTCGTAACTTGTAAATCAACAATTTGCTTCAAGTTTTCTTTAGTGTTTTCGATTTTTTCTAGTTCCAGTTTGCGTTGTTGAACTTGTGATTTTGCTTTGAATCCATCGAAGATGGGTATACGGACGTTAAACCCTACCGATCCGAAGTCGAACCATCGAAGGTTGGTGTCAAAGAAACTAAAATCAGGCCGTTGAGCTAATGTGCCATAGAGTGCAAAAGCATATAAACTTGGGAAATAGGCAGAGCGCGCTTGTTTTATATCGTAAGACTTTAGCTCAGCTTGTTTGTTTAGCAACTTACTTTCAATACGGTCCTCTACATTAGCATCAGCACTTACATCGAAAGCGAAGTTCTCCATCATTTCATCGAAGTTTTCACTTAAAACAATGGTGGAGTCATTTGGCATCCCGATAACGTATTTTAAATTGAGTAAGGCATTTTCTGATTGATTTTCTTGCTTCTGAATTTGCGTTTCCAGGTTAGACATATTTAACTCTAAACGATTCAAACTAAGCTCATCAATCAAGCCCTCATTATAAGTGGCCTCCGTTTCTTTCAAAAGCTTTGCTAATACTTCTTCATTTTGTTTCAGTAGTGTATACGCCTGTTGACTTATCAATGCCCCATAATATGCTTTAGTAATATTTTCTGTAGTATTGATTCTGGCTTGTTCTACTTGAAAGTCTGCCGAGGCAATCAATGCCGCTCGTGCACGAAGTCCGTAGATATACCTTGCATCAAACAGGAGCTGCGAAACATCGGCGGTAAGATTAGCTGTTTGCGGTTGAGCAAAAATAAACTCTTGTTCATTAGGTCCAAAAACACCGGCAGGAACAATACTAACCTGTTGCTCAAAGGCATAAGCGTAGTCGAGATTAACATTAATTTTCGGGAATCCTTCAGTCATTACTTCGAATGCAAACTCTTTACGAATAGCTGCGTCGAGCTTTGTGTTCTGGAAGTCTATATTGTTTTGAAGGCCAAAATCAATGGCTTCCTCAAGCGACAATGGTGCTTGACTGAATAGACTAATTGGGAAAATTAATGCAAGTAGATAGGTTACGTATTTATTCATTAGGTTCTAATTGAGCATTTTGTAAGTATTTAAATCCTTTATCTGTGGCAATGCCATACAGGTGATAGGTAATAAATTCTTTGTATAAGTCTGAAAAATTGTAGTTCACCGATGGAAAATATTGCGGACTTACTAGGTAATCTATGGCGTTGATATATAGCTTAGCGACAACATCTTCATCGACCGTTGGTCGGTACATGCCTTCCTTTTTGCCTTTGGCAATATTTTCTAAAATACACTGATAGATAAATTCAGATTTAAATTCACTGATAATCTTCCATCCGCCTGGATGATACTTTTGGATGTCATAAATGGAGGATGGGTGCATCGATCGAAAATTTTTCAAACTTTCACGTGCTATTCGAATCATTTCATCGATGGCATTCTCTGCTTCAGCAATGCAGTTGGCGATAACTTGTTGCTCTTCGGTAAAATGTAAACGCAAGGTTTTGTTTACTAGGTCCGACTTATTTTCGACATACTGATAGAGCGTTTTTTTCGATATTCCTAGCTCTCGGGATAAATCATCCATGGTGATAGAACGGACACCCAACTTAAAGAATAATTCTTTAGCTTTGATTAATATTTGTGTCTCCTGTTCCATTTGGGCTGTAAAATTAAACGAATAAAACTTTGGAAACAAATTTTGTTGTAAAAGTTTCCAAAGTTTTTTTACTCAAACATTTTTATGTTAAAATAAAGTTAACTATCTTCATTGGCTATTATTTTAGTTTGGATTTCAGATACTTTTGATTCAAACAAAAATTATATTTATGAAAAATTTAGTATTTACTTTAATGATGTTTTTTGGCTTGGGCATTCATGCGCAAGACAACGGGTTGAATTTAGCCGTTGAAGGAGGTGCTCAGATTGAGTTTACTGAAGAAACGCTAGATTATGGAACGATTCTTCAAGGTGCAGATGGAAACCGTGAGTTTGTGTTTAAAAACACAGGGAAAGAGCCTTTGATCATTTCAAGTTGCAAAGGGTCTTGCGGTTGTACAGTACCAAAGTGTCCTAGCGAACCTGTATTACCTGGTGAGACGGCTAAAATTAAGGTAAAGTACGATACGAATCGTTTAGGTAAATTTACAAAATCTGTTACAGTGACCTCCAATGCTGGAGAGCCGGTAAAAACAGTTAAAATTACGGGTAACGTGGTTGCCACAATGCCTGACCAAGCCCCTGAGTAGGTTTCAAAAAAGTCGTAAGTTTTGTCGTTTATACTCAGAAAGGCTATACAAGAGCTCCGCCCGGAGCTCTTGTTTTTTTATACCCTTATGGTAAAAATTGAAAAGGAGATTAATACTTTTAATTATCAATACACTCTACTAAGTGCAGAGGAGAAATTGAATCCAAATTTTGAGGCTTCTAATCTCTGAAAAAATCATCTAGCAAAATAGCTATTAATATAAAAGTGGAAATTGTGTTGGATTGCTTTCGTGCATTAACATGTACACCACTTCGAACACATCCTCGGCATTTGGCTTGCTGAAATAATCACCATCTGTGCCATAAGCGCCTCGGTGGGCTTTAGCTGTAACTGTTTTAGGTGCAGAATCTAAATATTGGTATCCCTGTTGCTCTTCCAATACTTTTTGCATCATGTAAGCGCTCGCTCCACCAGGAACGTCTTCGTCGAAGAATACTATGCGATTCGTTTTCTTCAAAGATTCTACAATGCTATGGTGAATATCAAATGGTAAAAGACTTTGTACATCTATCAATTCGACACTAATGCCTTGCTCAGTTAACTGCTCAATCGCTTTTTCTGCAATTCGCACACATGAACCATAAGTCACTAGCGTGATATCTTTTCCTTCCTGTAAAGTTTCAGGCACACCCAAAGGCAAGCAGAATTCAGCTAAATTATCTGGCATGGTTTCTTTCAAACGATAGCCATTCAAGCACTCGATGATTAGTGCGGGTTCATCACTCTTCAACATGGTGTTGTAAAATCCTGCTGCTTGAGTCATATTACGCGGTACTAAAACGTTCATTCCACGGAGCGAATTGATAATCATACCCATGGGTGAACCGGTATGCCATATTCCTTCTAGACGATGTCCACGACTTCTGATAATTAAAGGACAACGCTGAATGCCGTTAGTTCTGTATGTCAATGATGCTACATCATCCGTTAGTGGCTGCAAGCCATAAATCAAATAGTCGAGATACTGAATTTCTGCAATAGGTCGCAAGCCACGCATAGCCATACCAATCGCTTGACCCATAATCGTTAGCTCTCGGATGCCCGTGTCAAAAACCCGATGAATACCGTGTTTTTCTTGTAAACCAGCGAACCCTTGATTTACATCCCCAATCTTACCAACATCCTCACCAAAGGCTATAACTCGCGAATCGCGCGTTATCATCTGATCGAAGGCAGTATTTAATATTTCAAATCCATTTTTTTCCTCACTATCAGATGAGAATTGAGCTTTCACTTCCGGTACTTTTAATGCCGAGTATTTTGTGTCACTATGCAAGTGCGAATTGAATTTTAAACGAGCTTCGGATTCCAATGAAGCTAGCCAATTGCGCAAATCATTCTTGGCTTGATGATTTTCTCTTCCTACAATACGCAACACGCGTTTCGCATGCTCAACCAAGTCTTTGTTAATTGGATTGTAAGCTGTTTTTAAATCTTTAATCACTTGACCTACCTCGGCCTTTTTATCCGATGCGGCTTCGACAGCGGCAAACAAACCTTGAAGCTTGGTCATTCGCTCTTTGATAGGCTTATTAAATGCAGCCCATGCCTCCTTCTTACTATCAGCCACGTGTTGCTTTGCTTCAGCTTCGATTTGGTCTAAATCTTCCGGTTTAGCTAGGTCGTTACTTTCTATCCATTCACGCATTTTGCGAACGCAGTCAAAGTCAACTTCCCATTGCAGGCGTTCTTTAGATTTGTAGCGTTCATGAGACCCCGAAGTACTGTGGCCCTGCGGTTGGGTAACATCCGTAATATGAAACAAAGCAGGTATTTGTTTCTCACGAACCAATTTTATTCCTTCTTCATAAACGGTGCAGAGTTCGGCGTAATCGTAGGCTTTAGCTTTGAAGATATACATCCCGCTTCCCTTGTCGTCTAAACGAAAACCCTCCAAAACTTCCGAAATGTTCTCTTTAGTCGTTTGATATTTCTTCGGCACAGATATTCCATACCCATCGTCGTAGACAGTAAATGCTAATGGGATTTTCAGCACACATGCTGCATTAATACTTTCCCAAAAATGACCTTCCGAAGTACTTGCATCGCCAATAGTGGCAAAACACACTTCATTTCCTCCATTGGAAAATGGATTGTCCCCTTGTAATTCTTTATTCTCTCGGTAAAATTTCGAGGCCAAAGCCAATCCAATTGCTCTGGGCATCTGTCCAGCCGTAGAGGATATGTCAGCAGCGGTATTATACCTGTTTTTTAAATCTAGCCATTCGCCATCTTTGTCAATAAAGGGCGTAGCGAAGTGTCCATTCATTTGACGACCGTTACTGCAAGGATCTGCACCAGCTTCTGTATCGGCGTATAGTTGCGCATAGAATTGCTGTACACTAACCAAGTTTTTGGCAAACATCAAGGTTTGGTCACGATAATATCCCGAGCGAAAATCACCTTTCTTAAAGCTTTTTGCCATGGCAATTTGAGCAAGCTCTTTGCCATCGCCAAATATCCCGAATTTAGCCTTGCCTGTTAGCACTTCCTTACGACCCATCAAACTTGTTTCCCGGCTAAGCACCGCTAAACGATAATCGTCGAGCACAATTTGAATATAATCTTGTTCCGTATCCTTAATAGAATTTTTCTTCTTTGCTGCCATAAGTTGATTTTGATCGAATCGGTTTGGACTCACAAATATACAAATTGCCCAGGGAATCTTTGCGTTAAATACACGTTAATGGTTTGCTTGGTTTGGCGAGAATTGATTAAATTTATGCCAAAATTAAACGCATGAAAAATTTTATTTTATCTCTTGTTTTGTTTCTAGGTTATACAAGTGTAGGCTATTCTCAAGAAGGAGCTGAGATTTCTTTTGAAGAAGAAAAATATAGTTTTGGTGAGCTTAATGAAGGACCTAAAGTAAGTCATGAGTTTACATTTATCAATACGGGAACTGAACCACTTGTATTAAGCAATGTTAAAGCCTCATGTGGCTGCACAACGCCTTCTTGGCCAAAAGACCCTATTTTACCTGGAGAGGAAGGAACTATTTTGGTCACCTACAATACGGCAAACCGAGTTGGATCATTCAATAAGTCGATAACTATTACGTCTAATGCTGTTGAACCAACCAAAGTAATTTTTATATCAGGTAAAGTAATTGCGGTACCGGAAGAGGAAACGATGCCAATTAAACAGCCTATAATGATGGCTCCGGGTAATTAACTCGGATGGAATTAAAAATGTAAAGAGTCCCGAAAAAACGGGACTTTTTTATTTTGCGCAATTCGAAAATAGTACCCAAGTGGTGGCACGACTCCAAGTCGTGCCACCACTTGAAAATAGTTGAAAAATATTCACTTGCACCTTTTATTGAGTATTCGTCTCAGTTCCTTTTGTCATTTCACACGCTGATTGATTGCATGGTTTTCATATATATGCCTAGTGAACAAGCATCTTTTTGTTGAAGTTTATAGATATGAAGACAGGAGCTTTTTTTACATTTGTTAAATATGAAGATTAATACAAATAAAGCGCCCAAACCGGTTGGCGCGTATCCTCATGCCCGTCGCGCGGGGGATTTACTTTTTTTATCGGGAATAGGTCCTCGCTCTACAGCCGGTGATCACTCCGGGGTGCCTGGCTTGGAAACAGATGCGAATGGCAATTTCAAAACCTTTGATTTTGAAGCTCAATGCCATGCTGTTTTTCAAAATGTTCGCGCCGTTTTGGAGGCTAGTGGTGCTGACTGGATGGATTTAGTAGATGTTACTGTTTTCTTAACGGATATGAAACGAGATTTTCATACTTATAATCGAATCTACGCGGAATACTTCAAAGATAATCAGCCTTGTCGAACAACCTGTGAGATAAAAAGTTTACCCACACCCATTGCGATTGAACTGAAATGTATTGCCTACCTTGGCAAGAAGGATTAAATCGCTTAAATACGACTGTTGTTTGCGTGAAATTAAAACAGCGGCGGGTCAATAAAGATACGCACATTGCCGTGCTTGTCTTTGGAAGTTTCTTTGAACTGCTCGTATAATTCCTTGCGATCGTATATCACGAAATAATTAAATGGGTCGTTGATTATACTGGCCTTAATTTTTTCAAATGGATCACCAGGATAGGAATTATAAAGGCCAAGCTTAACATCGTGTTCTTTATAAAATTTTTGAGCGACCCCACGAAAAAGCTTCTCTACATACTCAGGATCCCCAGCTGTTTTCCATGTAAACAAAAGCTGATCAGTCAACTTTAAACTGGCTAAAACTTTAAAAACCCCTTTAGGATTGTCCAAGACAAAGGAGAAGAAATCACCCCAGTTTACTGCTACGCATGCCGCCTTCATGTTACCATCCTTGTCAGCTATCATGTAGGCACCTGAAGTTTTGGAGTAAGCAATGATACGCTTGTATACGTGATAAAATTCTTCAAAGGTCGGATACTGGTTAAACATATAATCGCCGCGATGTGCCATGCTCATGGCATATAGCTCTCGTAATCGGTCTTCGTCGTTGGTGATATCAACTAATTGCTTGCGATACTTTGTTCTTCCATAAAACAAGGATAGATGTGAATTACTCGTAACAGGCCAAATATCCCAATACTTGTCGTAATGCTCAGCTAACTTTTTCAAGGCGCTGTTAATTTTTTCATTGGCTTTACCCATCGCGGCATATACAAAGTGTACATCATTTTGATTAACCAGATCTAAGAGTATCGTAAATATGGTTGAGAATACACCGGTGCGGCGATATACCTTTTGTCCATTCCTAACTGCTTCACTTATACGTAGCATATTGTAGTAATAGCCTTTATGTCTTTCTGTGCCTTTCACGCCATCGGTAAATTCAAACTCGTTGGCGTGAACATAGCCTGCCAGTTGGTATGGACTTAGGCCATTAGCATCTTTATTCGAGTGATCTACATCTAAAGCCAATACCACTAGTGCAGTATCATTGATAGCTTCAAGTGAAGCAGGAACATCGTGAAAGTAAACTTGAAAATTGAGCTTGCCTTCTCGACCTTTCTCGTCTTGATGTTTTTCGGGTACCGATATTACCTCTCGGCATTCCGAAAAGAAATAGTCTAAATCACCTTTCAGTCCAAACAAGCGAAACAATTTATCTGCGGAATGTAAATATTTAATAGGGAAAGCAAAAAGGGCTAAATCACCGTCAAAACGATCGATGCACTCAATTGGAATTGTCTTGTATTGCAAAGTTCCTTTTCCATCGATGGTAATGCTATCGTCGGCTTCGTGTAAATCGTTCTCGAAAAAGTAATGGTACGTTCTTTTTTTCATAGCCAGTGTTTTTACCAAACTTGGATTAAATCAAACCAAGTTGTTTACCTAATTTCTTGAATGTACTAACGATATACTCGAGATGCTCAGGCTCATGAGTCGCCATATAGCTCGTTCTCAGCATTTGCATTCCCGGCGGAGTCGCTGGGGCAATAAAGGCATTGACGAAAACACCTTCGTCGTACAACATTCGCCAGATTTTGAAGGTCTTTTCATCGTCGCCAATAATAACAGGAACGATAGCTGTTTCCCCATCGATTACTTGAAATCCTGAATCTTTCAAGCCTTGTCGAACATAATCTGTGTTGGCGCATACTTTTTCTGGAAGCTCAGGATGTGCCTGCAATACTTCTAATGCCGCAATCGCGCTCGCAACCGAAGCTGGTGTAGGCGAAGCACTAAAAATTAAAGCAGGGGATTTATGCTTAAGGTAGTTAATTACTTTTTCTTCACCCACTACAAAGCCACCAATAGAGGCTAAAGTTTTGCTAAAGGTACACAGCATTAAATCTACATCATCTTCTACACCAAAGTGATGAGCTGTTCCTCGACCACCCGGTCCGATCACACCAAAGGCATGCGCATCATCAACTACAACATTGGCATTGTACTTTTTCCCTAAGGCAGTTAACTCATCCAATGAAACAATAGAGCCAAAGGTGCTAAAAACCCCATCGGTAGCAATTAATTTGGCATCCTCTAGCGGTAATCTAGAAAGCCTTTTTTCTAAATCTTCCATATCATTGTGTCGATAACGAATCACATTGATATTTAGGCTTGAAGCCAACATGTTTCCTGCTACAATGCTCGCGTGATTATCTCTGTCGGATAGGATGTGTTCGCCTCTGCCCACCAGTGGAGAAATAACTCCTTGTCCCGCTTGAAATCCTGTGCTAAACAACAGGGCAGATTCCTTTCCTAAAAACTTGGCAATTTTATCTTCCATTTCAACGTGTAGGTCGATGGTGCCTGTTAAAAAACGCGAGCCTGAACAAGATGTCCCATACTTTTCTATGGCTTTAATAGCGGCCTCTTTGACGTGCGGATGTGTGGTAAGCCCAAGATAATTATTGGAACCTGCCATTACTACTTTTTTACCTTCCATGGTCACAACAGGACCTTCACTATCTTGTATCTCACGGAAATACGGGTAAATGCCTTGTTCTTTTACTTCCTCTGAACGATTATAGGCCTTACACTTATCTAAAATTTGCATTATGCTTAATTTAAATTTGAGGCGAAGTTACTTTTTTCTTATCATTGCCTCAGCAATTACAAACAATAGGTGTCCGATAAGCGCAAAATAGTACTCACTGGAGCTAATGGTTTTTTAGGAAGCCATTTGGTCGATCGACTTTTGAAGGAAGAGGTGGATATCCATTGTATTGTACGAAAGTCGAGTAATCTGAAATGGCTTGAAGGCAAAAATATCACCCTCCATACCTGTGGATTGGAAGATATTCCCGCAATGTCAGAAGTTTTTGAAAATGTGGATTATATTTTTCATTTGGCGGGTACAGTAGCTGCTTTGAAATATGAAGATTATCTATACGGAAACGTTGATTTGACTCGGAATGTATTCGAGGCTACCCTCCCACACGCTGCTAAAATTAAAAACATTGTGGTCACTTCGAGCTTGGCTGTTGGTGGCCCCTCAGATGTTCAGAATAAATTAAATGAAGCTGACGGCTTTAATCCGGTTTCCCTCTATGGAAAGGCAAAAGTTGAACAAGAAAAAATGTGCGGTGATTATAGTGAAAAACTACCGATTACTATTGTTCGTCCCTCAGTAATCAGTGGGGAGAGGGAGGTGGAGTTGTTTGAGTTTATTCAAACAGTGAATCAAGGCCTTGTGCCTTTAGTGGGTTTCGGAGAAAAGTATGTGGGCATTATTCATGTGAGTGATTTAGTTGAGGCCATGTATCAATTGGCTTTGTGTGAAAAAGCCGTAGGTCAGGCATATTATCTTAGCTCTGAAGAAATCATTTCTTGGAAAGATTTAGCAGAGATTTGTGCCAAGAAGTTAAGGAAGAAACCATTTGTTTTACGATTGCCGCATTTCGTAATCTACCTTGCGGGAGTTCTTGCTTCATTGGCTGGGAGGATGAGGGGCAAAGCCACCACCTTCGATTTTGAAAAAGCCAAAGAGGGTGTCCAAAAGGCTTGGATATGTGATGTTTCAAAGGCAAAAGAAGATTTTGGCTTTAGACAAACCGTTTCTATTCGTGAGGGCGTTGAACAAGCGATTGATTGGTACAAGGAAAATAAATGGCTGTAAGTGCACGCTAATCAAGGTGCGTTTAGTCACATAGCATCCTGTACTCATATCATAGTTTTGTGTCAAAATTTTATACGTATGTTAGGAAAATGGATTAAGAAATTGTTGGGTATGCCGGATGCAGATCTGCTACTATCTTACAAGGAGAAAGGTGCCGTGGTTATTGATGTGAGAACGAAGGGCGAGTTCCAATCCGGACATGGAAAAAATGCGAAAAACATTCCACTTGATCAAATTGCTGCCCAAGCGGGTAAGATTAAAGC
>JAFMKE010000092.1 GCA_017853115.1 Verrucomicrobiota bacterium | reverse complement strand
GATTCCGCCTAAAGCGGATCAATCAGAGATCTTTTTATTATGGATTTAATATTTCTTTTAGCTAGCCAGCAGGTCATTTCGACCGGAGGGAGACCTGCCTGCCGGTAGGCTGGAAACTTATGTTGTATTGAATGAAAAATACCTTCAAAACTCGGAGTACCCTATCGCAAGACACTCAATCGCTCCGTATCAAACTTAATTAACACAAAGAGTAGGATCGTGAAGCTCAGCAAGGAACTTCCTCCGTAACTAATAAAAGGAAGCGGAATACCGATTACTGGAATCAGCCCAATGGTCATACCAATATTCACAACAAAGTGAACAAACAATATACTTGCCACGCCATAACCATAAACCCGAGCCAAACGCGATCGTTGGCGCTCAGATACTTGAATGATTCGTAAGAGAAGGACAACATAGAGCATAATGACAACGAAACTCCCGATGAACCCAAACTGCTCGGCGATAGAGGTAAAAATGAAATCAGTAGATTGCTCAGGTACATAGTTAAGCATGGTTTGCGTTCCCTGCAGATAACCCTTTCCAGCAAATCCTCCCGAACCAATCGCTACTTTAGACTGAAACAGGTTGTATCCTGCACCGGAAGGATCTTCAATTTTACCTAATATCAAGTTAATTCTGTCGCGGTGATGTTGTTTGAGCACTTCATTGAAAATAAAGTCTACAGAGAAAGTATAAATGCCAACCATTAGAAAGATCAGCATAGCGGCAGGTAGCCATTTCTTTCTTTTGATAAAAATGAAATAACCCACAATTATAACTAGCAGCACAGGGAGAAATAAAAATAGGTAGGTGTTCAGTTCAAATTCGGCGATGCGTATCGGTGCTAAAGGGACTATATGCTTATTGTATAATACACCAAACACACCGCCACCAATAAGTATACCGAGCATAGCAATGATCGGTTGCTTAGCTTTTCGATCATAGTAGATGATTAGGGAAAAGGCTAACCCATAGAAAAACATCATCACTAAGGGCTCGTAAAGCAAAGCCATGATAGAAAGAAAAATTGAACCAAAACCAACGATAAGATATCCAGACTCTAATCCTTCGCGATGTAAGACGAAAATCAGCCCCGCAAAAACGATAGCAGAACCAACATCACCTTGAAGTAAAATGAGCCCCATCGGGATAAGCAATACACTTAAGGCCTTACTTTTTCCCTTCCAGGTTTGTAAATTGACCTGAACGCCCGTCATAACCTTCGCTAGGGCCAGACAGGTAGCAAATTTGGCAAGTTCCGCAGGTTGAAAGCGAATAGACCCAAGAGCAAACCAAGATTTTGATCCGTTGATCTCAACCCCGAAAATTAGCACTGAAGCCAGCAACAGCATAATTAAGCCATAAATGATGAAGGCAAAAGAGGTGTAAAATTTATAGTCGATGACCACAATGAACATCCCAATTACCAGGCTGATAAACAACCACATAAACTGTTTACCGTAGTTTGCAGAGAAATTGAAGAAGTTGGGGTCGCTGGGCAAATAGCTTGTCGAGTATATAAAAGCCAAACCAATGCTTGCCAAGATCAAGTACAAAACCACTAAAAGCCAATCGACGTTTTCTGCTATTCTTGAACTCCTCATGGTATAAGTTCCTCCTTTTCTTCTGGATCGGTTAAGTTGGTTTCTATTATGCTTTGTTCAAAATATAAACGACTATCAGCAATACTGTCATGCATATACATTTCGGCCATTAAGCTGGCGATGGGTGCAGCATAGCGCGAACCTCCACCTGCATTTTCAACGACAACCGCTATGGCAATTTGGGGGTTTTCTACGGGAGCAAATCCAGCAAAAATTGAGTGATCGTCTCCTTGTGGATTTTGAGCAGTTCCTGTTTTACCGCCAAAAGTTAAATTGGGAATTTTTGAGCGCCTGGCTGTTCCTTCTTCTACCACAAGGGCCAGTCCTTCGGCAATAATATCGAAGTTTGCTGCATCTATGCCTGTTTCGTATTTGACGGGGGTCACATTTTTTTCTCCATTAATGGTTTTCACTAAATGTGGCGAAATGTAGTACCCCCGATTGGCAAACGTGGCATATAAGTTGGCCATTTGTAAAGGCGTCAATAGTATTTCACCTTGGCCGATAGCCAGCGATATAATGGTAAGGGCCTTCCACCTTCCCGCACCGTACAGGTCGTTGTAATATTCAGGACTTGGGATATTCCCAGGTTTTTCACTCAACATATCAATGCCAAGAATATCGCCCAAACCAAATTGCTTGGTGTACGCATACCACGCTGCATAGCTCTCTCCGGTGTTTTTGTATTTGCCTAAATCGAGGGTGTTTCGAAAGGTTTGCCAGAAATAAGGGTTGCACGAATGCTGGATGCCTTCTTGCACCTTACTTGCAGCTGGGTGGCTATGCGAGCAGTGCAGGGTATAGCCCGGAATGCTGTAGAGTGTAGTACAGTAATAGGGAAAATTTTCTTGTATTGCGCCTTCTTGCAAGGCAATGGCTGCCGTTAGCGGTTTAAATATAGACCCTGGAGGATATTGCGCCATAACAGCCCGATTGAATAAGGGCTTTAGGGGGTCTTGAGCTAGTAGGGTGTAGTTTTTTCCGCGCTCCGCGCCACAAAGCAAGTTTGGGTCAAAATTTGGCGAACTAACCAAGGCCAGTACTTCGCCACTTTGAGGCTCTATAGCCACTATACTGCCCACTTTGTTTTGAAGCAGCTTTTCTCCGTATGCTTGTAGTTTGATGTCGAGGGTGGTTGCCAAATTAGCCCCTTGCGAGGGAATACTATCGTTCATTCCCTCATTAAAACGACCCTGTTCCTTGTTGTATTTGTCTACAAACACGTATTTGTAGCCTCGTGAACCACGAAGTTCATCATCATATAGTTTTTCCAAACCACTTTTACCCGCATAATCGCGGGGTTCATAGTAATTGTCAGAAGCTTTGATATCTGTCGAATCCACTTCACCCACATCACCTAAAATATGGGCAGCAACAGGATGGGTATATTTCCGTATCGTACGGGTTTCCCCATAAAAACCACTAAACTTAGCCGAATGCTCTAAAAACAAGGCATACTTTTCGGCTGGTGCTTGTTTGATGAATTCACTCGGGGTATAGTAGAATAAATCTTTACTCGCCTTTTCTAGTTTTTGATTGAAGGTTTCGCGACTAATTCCAAAAATGTCACAAAATAAGGTGGTATCTAAATGATCGATTTGCCTTGGAATAACTAAAATATCATAGATTGCTTGATTGTATACCAAAAGCTCGCCGTTTCGGTCATATATGAGCCCGCGGTTAGGATACAGTTTAATTTTTTTCACCGCAATTTTCTTCGCGATGTCCTTGTAGGTACTGTCAACTACCTGAATCGTAAATAGCTTAACCAAAAAAATAAGGGTTAGAATCAGTATCAAAGCGCTCAGTACATAGGCGCGTCGCTTAAATCTATCTTTCATTCCGGAAACTATTTAGAAATAGTAAAAGGATAAAAGATAGGAGGATGCTAAAAAATGCGCTAAGGAAAGTTCGCATAAGCGCATAAGCGAATCCAGATGAGGCAAAGGTTTCAAGTAAAAAATATGCAAAGTGATGAACGAAAAGTAAAACCCCTACAAAGCTAATCACAACGACCCACCCGTGTTGCTTAAGATTGATTTGAGATCCTGAATCATTCCGATCTAAAGATAAGGTCCTGGCTAAAGCAGGCCTGATGGCAGCCATGAACACTAAGGCAAACATGTGCATGCCCAATGTGCCCGTAAACAGGTCAATAAGCAAACCAAGAATAGCCGCTATCAAGAGCAGCAACCAACCTGCAATGTCGAACGGTAGCAGAATAATTAAAAGCGGATAGATGTATGGATTGATATAGCCGCTGACATTGAGCTCATTAAAAACCAACACCTGGAGCAACAGCACCACGGCCCAAACAAGGATATTTTTAAGATTAATTCGCAAGGTCGAGACTGTCTATATGATTTTGTATCGTGTTTTCAATACCGTAAACGTAGTTCAGGTTACCAAACTCAACAGCGAGTTTAACATCAAGATTGATGAAGCTCTTACCTGGAACAGCATGCACCTCATGCACATAGCCGATGGTATAACCTTCTTCGAATATATGTGAATATCCACTACTTACAATCGTGTCACCAATGTTTGGAGAGATGTGGTTGGGTATATCGTAGAGTTGAGCAAGCGAGGGGTCTTTGCCATCCCACGATAAATTACCAAAAAAACCTGAGCCTTTAATTTTAGCGTTGATATTGAAGTTTCTGTTAATTATGGGTGTAACCACCGCGTAATTAGCCGAAACATTGCGTACAATACCAACTATACCATCGGAATTTACGACCCCCATATCCTCTTGAATTCTGTCATGAGAGCCCTTATTGATGTACACGATATTGAATTGCTTGTTTATTGAATTGCTGATAACCCTCGCTGCATAATAAGGCATACGCGCAGCAGTATCGATGATTAAGGTGTCGTATCGAAAAAGGGTATCGTTGTATAAAGTGGGAACCTTTACATAGTTGACTTCCAGCATTTGTTTGCGAAGTGCGGCATTTTCTTCAGCAAGTTCCGCATTTACCTTGGCGAGATGCAAATAGTCTGTAATCGATGATTGGGTCTCGAGTATAGTTCCTGTAATGGTATTAGCAGAATTAAGAAACTTTACTTTTTGATATTGGTTGTTTTGAATGATAATGGAAATGGCAAGTAATTCTAAAAGCACAAAGAGAATAACAAAATGGTACTTTAAGATAAATTTGACTAGCTTATACATGCGCTACTTTCCACAATATTTAATCCATTAAGAAGGTAAACTGATCCATTTTTTTCAAAGCTATTCCCGTTCCACGAACAACAGCTCTCAATGGGTCATCGGCCACGTGTACAGGTAGTTTCGTTTTGGCAGAGATTCGTTTATCCAAGCCTCGTAAAAGCGCACCACCTCCTGTCAGATATAAGCCGGTTTTGTATATATCGGCAGCAAGCTCTGGCGGTGTAGTTTCCAATGCCTTAAGGATCGCTTCTTCAATTTTCGAGATGGATTTATCCAAGGCGTGCGCCACCTCTGAATAGGTAACGATGATTTGCTTCGGTATACCTGTCATTAAGTCTCGACCGTTAACCGGATAATCTTCTGGTGGATTTTCCAATTCTGTTAGGGCCGCGCCAATGTTAATCTTAATTTTTTCAGCCGTACGCTCACCGATCATCATGTTGTGCTGGCGTCGCATGTAGTTAACTATATTGGCTGTGAACTCATCTCCAGCGATTCGGATTGATTGGTCAGCCACAATACCAGACAAAGAGATAACCGCAATTTCCGTTGTTCCCCCTCCGATGTCAATAATCATATTGCCCGAAGGCTCTTCCACGTCGATTCCAATACCAATAGCTGCAGCCATCGGTTCGTAAATCATCTTTACCTCTTTACCTCCAGAGTTTTCGGCACTGTCTTTCACCGCTCTTTTTTCAACTTCCGTAATGCCACTCGGAATACAAATCACCATTTTGTACGAAGGGGGGAATAGGGGTTTTCGTTTGCCATCGTAAATCATTTTAATCATTTCCCTAATCATAATTTCTGCTGCCTGGAAGTCAGCAATTACACCATCTTTCAAGGGACGAATGGTTTTAATATCCTCGTGGGTTTTTTCGTGCATCAACATCGCACGTGCACCAACAGCCATAGGCTTGCCAGTCAAGCGATTGATAGCCACGATAGACGGTTGATCAACTACCACCTTGTCATTATGGATGATTAAGATGTTAGCTGTACCTAAATCAATCGCGATTTCCTCGGTAAAAAAATTAAATAAACTCATTCGCGTAGTGTAATATGATTAGTGTTTAAAATGTCTTGTTCCAGTGAAAACCATTGCCTGACCAAGTTTATTGCATGCATCAATCGAATCTTGATCTTTAATAGAACCACCAGGTTGAGAAATTGCCACAATACCCGCTTCAGCAGCAATTTGCACGCAATCAGGGAAAGGAAAAAAGGCATCAGATGCCATTACCGCTCCTTCTAGTTTGAAGCCAAAACCCTTAGCTTTGGTGATGGCCTGTTTAAGGGCATCCACTCGCGAGGTTTGACCACAGCCCATGCCAATCAATTGCTTATTTGCAATCAAAGCAATTCCATTAGACTTTAGGTGTTTAACTGCCTTAATGGCAAAAACCAAATCTTCTTTTTCTTGGACTGAAACATCTCTTTCTGAAACAAGGGTAAAATCATCTCCATTTTCCATGAAAGCATCATAGTCTTGCTCGATCGCACCATTCAGTAGCGATTTGTATTGTTTTTTCGGCTTGTCGAATACTTTTTGCTTTAACAGAATCCTGTTTTTTTTGCCTTGCAAAACGTTTAGCGCATCAGCGGTAAAATCGGGCGCAATAACTACCTCACAAAATAGTTCGTGAATTTTTTCAGCTAGTTCTAACTCAATGGTTTTATTGGTAATCAAAATCCCACCAAAAGCAGAAACAGGGTCGCAGGCTAGCGCTTTATCGTAGGCTATACTGTTGTTTTCCGCACTCGCTAGTCCGCACGTGTTGGTGTGCTTCATGATGGCGAAACTTGGCTCGTCAAACTCAGCAATTACATTCACGGCAGCATCAATATCTACCAAGTTATTGAAAGATAACGCCTTGCCATGAAGCTTATCAAAGTAATCATCTAAGTTACCATGAAAACTCGCTTGTTGATGAGGGTTTTCTCCGTAACGTAAAGTTTGCGATACATCGAAGCTTTCGCGGAAGGCATCCAAAGACTCATCCCGATTGAAATAATTAAAAATTGCGGTATCGTAGTGCGAAGAGGTAGCAAATGCTTTGGCAGCAAAAAGTTTTCTTTGGTCTTTAGTCAAGGCACCATCTTGTGCGTCGTACAAGTGTAAGAAATCTGCATACTGATGGTTAGATGAAATTACGCAAGTGTCTTTAAAGTTTTTCGCTGCAGCGCGAATCAAAGAAATACCTCCGATGTCAATCTTTTCAATGATGCTTGATTCATCATTGGTTTGCGCGATAGTTTCTTCAAAAGGGTATAAATCAACAACGACTAAGTCGATGGTTGGAATGTCATATTCCTCTAACTGCAACAAATCATTTTCCTCTTCTCTTCTTGCTAGAATACCACCAAATACTTTAGGGTGAAGCGTTTTTACACGCCCGCCAAGAATAGATGGGTAATCGGTTAGGCCTTCTACAGCATGCACCATATGACCTAAGTCTTCTAGATGTTTTTGGGTTCCACCGGTACTGTAAATTTGTACACCTTGTGCGCTTAAACTATTGGCAAGCGCCTCAAGTCCGTCCTTGTAAAAAACAGAAATAAGGGCCGATTTGATTTTTTTCACGAAAAGATTTTTGCTGTTTAGCAAATTTATCCTTTAAATTCAGATTATTCAAGGCTTT
>JAFMKE010000091.1 GCA_017853115.1 Verrucomicrobiota bacterium | reverse complement strand
AGAGAGAAAATGACTGATTATTAGTCCTACTTCTCAAAAGCCTTATCGAGTTCTTCGAGGGTGTATTTAACGAATGTTTTCTTTCCTGCAGGTGTTGATTGTGGATTTTCGCAGGCAAACAATTCATCAATCAAATTCTGCATTTCCTGGGCACTTAGTACTTTACCGTGCTTTATGGAAGCACTATACGCCAGGGATTTAGCGACATTTTCTCTTTTGCTAAAATTGGCCAAGCTTGCGCCCTGCTTATACTGTTCAATAAACTCATCGATAATCTGAGTTTCATTCACATATTCTATGTCCGCAGGAAAACTATGAATGACAAAGTTGTTATCGCCAAATTCACTAATATCAAAACCTAAGGCATTAATATCTGGCAATATTTCCTTCATAATCGCGGCATCTTGAGGCGACAACTCAAGATTTTGAGGAAATAACTGTTGTTGACTCAAACTTTTGTTGGACTGCATCGTTTGTAAATAGCGCTCAAACAAAATACGCTGATGCATCGCTTGTTGATCGAACATGATATAACCCGATTTAATAGGGGAAATAATGTACTTTCGGTGCAGTTGATAAGGTGCATTCACCTTCTCACGAAGTATAGGCTGGTTGGTGTCGGGCAAACCCTCTATAGGCAATTCACTATGTATCTGACTCACTCGCTGAACGAGTGATTGCGAGCGCTGATCATTATTTATTTTGTAAAGGTCCTGCCAATTGTCCAAATTCGATTTTTCACCAGTCCGAGCTTTTTGTTTCGCTGTGAAAGGAAAATCAGTTTTTGTAAAATTCATGGCTGATTTCTGGATATCGAAATTCTTATCTTTTTGTCCAAATGTACCCATTTGCGTAAAAGAATCTTCTTGTTCAAAATCCAGGCTCGGAGTTACACTGTATTGAGCTAAGCCATGCCGAGCTGCTGCATTGACAAAAGTATATATCAAGCGCTCTTCATCAAACTTTATCTCGTGCTTACTTGGATGCACGTTGATATCTATGCGAGCAGGATCTAATTCCATGAATAAAATAAAGAAAGGAAATTTATCCTTGGTAATAATATCTTCATACGCTTTAAAAATCGCATGATTTAAATAGTTGCTTTTAATAAAGCGCTTGTTTACAAAAATATATTGCTCGCCACGTGTCTTCTTTGCAGCTTCAGGCTTTCCAATAAAACCACCAATACTTACCACATCTGTTTCCTCTTGAATCGGCACAATTTTATCATTGTATTTGTCACCGAAAAGAGCGACTATACGTTGACGTAAATTACCCGATTTCAAATGATACAACTCATGATCATTGACAATTAGCGAAAATGAAACTTCAGGGTGGGGTAGTGCGATTCTAAAAAACTCATCGATAATATGCTTCGTCTCGACATTGTCACTCTTTAAAAAATTACGGCGCGCGGGTACATTAAAAAAGATATTCTTTACCGCTATAGATGTGCCTTTTGCCGTTTGACAAGGTTCTTGCTTTTCAATAGTAGATCCCGCGATGTGGATTTGCGTACCCACAGTGTCTTCCTCTTGTCTTGTTTTGAGCTCAACCTGGGCAACCGCTCCAACGGAAGCTAACGCTTCTCCTCTAAAACCCTTGGTCACAATCGCAAAAAGATCGTTGATGTCTTTGATCTTTGAAGTAGCGTGCTTTTCGAAACTCATGCGCGCATCTGTAGGCGACATTCCGATACCGTCATCAATGACTTGCACGAGGGTTCGGCCGGCATTTTTAATAATCAACTTGATATTTGAAGCCTCGGCGTCCACCGCATTTTCCATCAACTCCTTTACAATACTTGCAGGACGTTGAATAACTTCACCAGCAGCGATTTGATTCGCTATGGCATCCGGTAAAAGTTGAATACGATTAGCCATTGACTCTTAGAAATTCTTGGTGCATTACTGCAAAAATAGGGCTAATATTTTTTCCAAGGTATTGGAAAAACGTATAAAGATGTAGGTTATACCCAACATAATTAAAACCGTAACCAACAAGGTCCGTCTTCTTCGTTTAGCTTCTTCTGCTCGGCTAGGACCAATTTGATCTGCATACCGATTTTTATATCTTGAAAAGCTGCCCTTTTCCACTTTTGCACCGGTATCTTCAGCCAACTTATTTTCATCATAATAGCGTGTATGAAAAGAAAATCGTCGCGGCTTTTCGGTTTGAAAAATTTTAAAACGCATAATCTCTAAGTTACAATTTAAACAGGTCTAAAGCGAATTATTCAACTTCTTTTAACAAGGTTCTGAAGGCAACAAACTTATCCTTAAACCGCTCAAGCGTTTTTGCTTGCAGCATCAAAGCGTGTTCCGCTTGATAGTCAAAATAGTCACTCATGTTAAGGGCATAATATTGCACATTATAGGTGATTCCATCCCGCTCATCGTCGGCTAGTACCTTGTGAAATTTGTATTTTACGAATTTACCCGTATTGAGTACCTCTGATATGTGCTCCTTCTTCATCCAAGCTAGCCACTCATCGTGAGTGTCTAAATCGACCTTAATTGTTACACTGTAGATTACCATAGCTCAAAGGTAGAATAAAAAAAGCTAAGCAGTTTAATGAACCCATGTTATTCAATTTCAACCAACATTACAAAGTGTAACTCCAAAATTTGGGTTAAATTTGCAATATCACAATACGCAGAAAATGAGCATATGAATTTCCAATTAAACGAAGAACAGTTAGCCGTACAACAAGCCGCCCGAAGTTTTGCCCAAAACCAATGTTTGCCGGGTGTAATCGAAAGGGACACCCATATGATACATCCTACTGAAATACTCAAAGAACTTGGTCAGTTAGGGTTCATGGGGATGATGGTTGATCCTAAATATAATGGCGGGGGAATGGATACTCTCAGCTATTGTATTGCTATTGAAGAAATTTCAAAAATTGACAACTCTTGTTCTGTAGCGATGAGTGTAAATAATTCATTGGTGTGTTGGGGTATAGAAAAATACGGTAATGAAGAGCAAAAAGAAAAATACCTTAAACCGTTGGCTTCCGGTGAGAAATTGGGTGCTTTTGCCCTAAGCGAGCCAGAAGCGGGAAGTGATGCAACAAGCCAACGCACAACAGCGATTGATAAGGGCGACCACTATGTGGTAAACGGAACAAAAAATTGGATAACCAATGGCGGTAAAGCTGACATTTATTTAGTTATCGCTCAAACCGATACAGAAAAAGGACACCGAGGAATCAACGTGCTGATTATGGAAAAGGGCATGGAAGGTTTTACTTTAGGTGCTAAAGAAGACAAGTTGGGTATTAGAAGTTCAGACACCCACAGTTTACTTTTTCAAGATGTTAAGGTGCCTAAAGAGAATAGAATTGGTGATGATGGGTTCGGGTTTAAATTTGCTATGGAAACCTTGTCTGGAGGTAGAATCGGAATTGCGGCTCAAGCTTTAGGAATAGCGCAAGGGGCTTATGAGCTTTCAGTAAAATACTCTAAAGAACGTAAAGCATTCGGAAAAGAAATATCCAAACACCAAGCTATCGCTTTTAAGCTCGCCGATATGGCAACCGAAATAGAAGCTGCTCGTTTACTCGTTTATAAAGCGGCCGCTTTAAAAGATGAAGGTAAAGATTATACCCAAGCAAGCGCTATGGCAAAGGTTTTTGCGAGCGAAGTAGCAATGAAAACTACAGTGCAAGCCGTGCAAGTGCATGGCGGATACGGCTATGTGAAAGAGTACCACGTTGAGCGTTTAATGCGTGATGCTAAGATCACTGAAATTTACGAAGGGACCAGTGAAATTCAACGAATAGTAATTTCAAGAGGTATACTAAAATAATCACCTCGATATTTTTGTCGTACAACTAGCTTCTACTTTTTTGGTATTAGCTGTAAAACTCTTTTACTAAAGACTAATCCAATTCGGGCAGCACGAGCTCAACATGTTGTTGGTTGATCTCGTACTTCGTGTACATTTGTTTTGCAAACAAGACAAAAACAAACATCAACACGAAAAAACTAAGCAACAACAAACTAATATATCTTTCTTGAGACAGCATACTTAAAGAAACACATTTTTATTGAGTTTTATTCCATGGTTTTGTCATGTGTGTGTAAGTTGTTTAAACCAAGGAAAACCATACCGCACGTATGGGTACAAAAAAAGTCCCCATCAAATTGATGAGGACTTTCCAATAACAAACAAATTCATTTAATTCTGCTCTACCTTTTTATTGGCAGCATAGATAATTTTCAAAGCATCTGCTTTTCTTAGCTCTTGCTTAACATCGGTAACAATACCCATGGTTACTTCTTCATCTACTTTCAAGGAAACTGTAAAAATTCCTTTGTAAGCATCTGGCACTTCGGCATATGATTGCTTAACAAAAGCCTTCACATTTTCAACTTCAGCATATTGATCATTCAATTGAATGCGCGGAGCTGATCCGAAGGTATTTACATCTGTAGGTGTTCCTATAAGTATGTATGCCACAGATTCCTTTAACTCTATCTTACTCAACTCTGTAGCTTGTGGCAACTTAATTTTCAAGATAGGATTTGTTTCTCTCATCACAGTTACTACCATGAAAAAGAAAAGTAGCATAAAAATAATATCGGGTAACGATGCCGTTGAAATTGCCGGCGTCTCCTTTTTTCCTGAATCTTTACTAAATCTAGACATATCAATTACCTCCTAAATTTACCGGTTCTGCTTCAGAGATCTTCATCGGATACTCTTCCTGAACTTTTTTCTTCAAATCATCACAGGAATTTCTCTTCGCAGAATCCAAATCTTCATTGTCAGAGCATTCATCAATCTCCCTATAATTCATAGAGCCATTTGTCAAAGTTAATGCATACTTATCGCGTACCTCCGCGTAAGCTGCTTTCAATGAATTTTGAATTTCAATATAGGTGCCGTAATTAGTACCCCTATCATTTTTCAAGGAAATCACAGCCTCTTGTGGACTCTCCGAAAAGTTTGGCAACTTTCCTCGGTTGTCTAAGTGCTTAATTACGATATCCTTCAATTCGTCCAGTTCCATATATTCTTGCTCAACCAACAATTGATTGTTTGCGTTAACAAGAATTTCTAATAAATTCTTGTCATTGATACGCACATCATCTGGTGGTGGCTCTTCAGACCAAGCAGGTAGCTTATGGATAATTCCCTTGTCCTGGTCAATCGTAGTGGTCACAAGGAAGAAAATCAGCAAGAGAAAGGCGATATCCGCCATGCTACTCGCATCAATTTCTTTTGCGCCTTTTGTTTTACTTCTTGCCATACTATTTTCTAATTACCGTCCATAAACCCCTTAACAACATCCACCAAAACCAACACTGAAGCAACAATAGCTAAAGCATACACGGTAATGATTCCTGCGCTCGATCTTTTGTAAGAAACCGGGTCACCAAACCCTTTTTCCATCAAACGCTGGGATACATCGTCAGAACTTAAAACGTAACCAATTCCAAAAAATATTAATACTGCTCCTATACCAATCACCGCGTGCATTCCGCCATCTTTCCAGTTTTGAGCTACTGCGATTACCACCCCAGCTAACGTTCCCACTAGTGCAACAGCTATCAGCACATAAGTAATGTATAATCCGATTTCTCCAAATGTTTCCATGCTTTCCTTTTTATTAAGTTAAAAATTAAGCTGAAATCTTATGCTTTTTCAACATATCAATGAAAGAGATTGAAGCATCTTCCATATCATTTACGATACTGTCAATTCTTGAAACAATGTAGTTGTAAAAAATTTGAAGAATAATCGCTACAATCAAACCAAATACCGTTGTTAAAAGAGCCACTTTAATACCACCAGCAACAACCGTTGGAGAGATATCTCCCGCCGCCTCAATCGCGTCAAAGGCTCCAATCATACCAATTACCGTTCCCAAGAATCCTAACATTGGAGCTAAACCAATAGCCAAAGAAATCCAAGTTAAACCTCTTTCCAAACGTCCCATTTCAACCGAACCGTAAGCCAGTACAGACTTTTCAACGATATCCAAACCGTCTTTAGAACGAGATAAACCTTGATACATAATAGAAGCGATTGGGCTTCTGCTCGCCTTACACACTTCTTTAGCACCTTCAACGTTTCCGTTTGAAAGGTTTTCCTCTACTTGCTCCAACAATTTGCTTGAGTTTGTCGATGCTAAGCTTAAAGAGATAATTCTTTCTATACAGAATGCTAATCCGAAAATTAAACAAACCAAAACGAGCGACATGAAGCCGGCACCACCCTCAATGAACTTCTCCAATAAAATTTTGTGTCCGGAAGCTTCCTCTTCAGGTACTTCTTCCGCAGGCATTTCCTCTGCTGGAACTTCAGCTGCTTCAGTCACTTCTGCCGCTGAATCTACTACCTCTTCAGCAACTGTCTCTACGGAATCCATTTCTTCTTGAGCCTGAACATTCATTCCGAAAGTAAAAATTGCTACTAGAGCAAGGATAATACTTAGTTTTTTCATACTAATTAATTTTGTTTGTTTTTAATTGTTTTGTTTTCGTTTAAATTTTTTCTTCTGGCGGAGAGAAAGGGATTCGAACCCTTGAAACCATTGCTGGTTTACTTGCTTTCCAGGCAAGCCAGTTCAACCACTCCTGCACCTCTCCCAGAAGAAGAGTGAGCCAAAAATATAAATTAAATTCCACAAAGAAAAAAAATTCAATTATTTAAGGTCAGAAAGGTCGAATTTAGTATTTCGGGAAAGAAATTTGACATAAAGCCTATTAATCTATTGAAGATTAAACAAAGCCTTAGCATTAGCCGTGGTTACCATAGCTAAATCTGTAAGTGCGCAATCTTTAACTTCCGCCAATTTTTCCGCAATATGCATCAAATAGGCACTTTGATTTCTTTTGCCCCGATAAGGGACCGGCGACAAATAAGGTGCATCTGTTTCTAAAATAAGGTGATTTAAATCGATTTCGGTAATGGTTTTATCCAAACCGCTGTTCCTATATGTAATAACACCCCCCACACCTAAAAGAAAACCATTGTCAATTAACTGTTTGGCTTGATCCACATTGCCAGTAAAACAGTGCAAGACACCTCGAAGTCGCCCATCTTGCTCCTCATCTATTATGTCTAAAATGTCAGCAAATGCTTCTCGGCAATGAACCACAATGGGCAGTTTCAAGTCTTTTGCCCAGTTGATTTGGGTGCGAAAGGCTTTAATTTGTTCAGCTTTATACTTGGTGTCCCAATAATAATCCAGCCCAATTTCGCCCACACTTACAAAACCCTCGCCTAAAAATTGAGCTTCCGCAATCTTCAATTCCTTCTGATAATTATTGTCAATTGAGCAAGGATGAACCCCCATCATCACCTCAAAATAATCTGGAAATTTTGTTTTTAAACGCAACAAGCCATCTATCGACCCTGAATCTATATTAGGTAAAAGCACTTTTGACACGTGGTTATTTCGGGCTGCTTGAATGACGGCCTCTATATCTGATTCGAATTGATTTAAATAAAGATGCGCATGTGTATCAATAAATTCCATAAAGCTCAAATTTGCGGATAATTGCGCTTAAAAGAATAAAAATTTAATTTTTTATCGAGGAAAATG
>JAFMKE010000090.1 GCA_017853115.1 Verrucomicrobiota bacterium | reverse complement strand
GAATGACGATAAACATATTTAGGACAATTTTTGTCTCCTAGCCGTCATCCCTGAGGATTCCGCGATTAAGCGGATCCATCAGGGATCTTTTTTATAGTGTGCAGCGTTTCAAATCTTACACTAGGTTTGAACCCAACTCAAGAATTTACACTAAATTTATTCTCCAAACAAAAGCGATGCTGAAACAAGTCCTTACCATAATCACTACTTTTACTAGCCTGTTGAGCTTCGCTCAAACCCAGCCGACATACAAGGAAATGATGTATGACAACAGTTACAATTTCTACGAAGTGTGTGAAGCGGCAGAAGCATATTTTTCTAATAGAGATATCGAGGCTAAAGGTTCGGGATGGAAAGGCTACCAGCGCTGGAGAAATGCCAATGAGTATAAATACTATCCTTCGGGAGATCGCAGCCAGCTGGATCCTCTTTTTGTTGAGAATGCATTTAAAGATTTTGTACAAAACAATCCACAGCCAAAGGATTTATATCCTAATGGCTGGAGAGAACTTGGCCCACTAAATATTGATAGCCTGACTGGGCACTATGCAGCGGGATATGGTCGAATAGAAGATTTTTATGTTGACCCAGGAAATCCTGACAGAATATTTGTGGGATCGAGAAGTGGCGGTTTTTGGAAGTCCTTGGATGGCGGACAAACGTGGACAGGAGGAAGTACAGATTTTCTTTTTGCTTCCGGAGTGAATACCATTGCGGTTGACCCTTTTAATTCGAATCATGTATTGATTAATTTGCAAAATTCGAGAAATACTTATACTCATGGAATATATGAATCCTTCGATGGAGGAGATTCTTGGGTAGAATCTGACTTCAATCCAACAAGTGTGGGTACGGGCGGATTGGGCAGTAGCTTCCGAATTTTTACGATAGCCTATCACCCGACGATACAAAACTTAGTTTTTGTTGGTACCAATGGCGGACTTTATCGTTCGTCTGATAATTTATCTACATGGACCAGGCAATTGAATAATGCTGATTTAACAGCTATTGAGTTTCATCCTCTGGTCGATAGCATCATGTATGTTTTGGATACCTATTCACCGAATGGAAATCGGGATTATGTTTTTAAATCGACGAATACAGGACAGGGTTTTAACCAAAGCAATCCAATCCCGAACAATAATGGATCATCTGGCAAGCTTTCTGTTAGCCCGGTTTGTCCTGATTGCGTTTATTTTGCTTCTAGTGAGGGCGTTTGGAAATCTTATGACGGTGTAAATTTTACTTTTTTAAATAATCCCTCAGAATCTTGTGATGGTTTTGCTGTTAGCGATGTCGATACGAGTATAATGATATACGGTTATGTGGATTTAGAAAGAACGATTGACGGCGGACAAAACTTTGAAAAAATTACCTGGTGGAGCTTGGGAAGTAGTGAACACGGAGCGGGTGGTTTTCAAAATCGCTATGCGAATAGTCAGAATTATGTGCATGCGGATCTTCGTGTAGCTAAGAGTGTCAATGGAGTATTTTATGTGGGAACGGATGGTTTGTTTGCCAAGAGCCTGGATAATGGTGCTACTTGGGAACACTTAAGTGTAGGTTTAGGTGTTCGGGAAAACTATAAATTGGGAGCAAGTCAATCGAATACGTATAGGAGTATATCAGGTTCGCAGGATAATGGTACCAGCATAAAAACAGAAGATGGCTGGGTAGAGTTTTATGGTGCCGATGGAATGGAAGGATTGATTCATCCTTTGAATGATGATTGGATGATGGGAAGTGTGCAATATGGAAGTCGCCGTCGAACCTTAGATGGAGGTTTAACGCAAAGCGGAGTTACTCCAAGTGGGCAAGGTGGATCTGGAAATGGAGCTTGGGAGGCTCCTTTGGTTTATGATCCGAATGACCACATGCGCATATACAATTTTGGTACAGAAGTGTGGGTGAGTGATGACTTTGGTGAAAACTGGGCTTATCGTGGTTTACCATCAAGTTTTACGGGAACTATTTCACATGCAGCCATTGCTGAAAACAATTCAGACATCATCATTATTGCTCAGGGAAGTAATATCGAAAAATCGGTGGATGCCGGTGCAAGCTTTACCAGTATTCAAAATAATTTACCGAATTATTCTATTCAGGACATTGCTTTTCATCCCGACAATGATGATATCATTCTTGTTTGCTACGCAAGGTATCAAGACGACAATGAAAAAGTGTTTATGACCACGGATGGCGGTAATTCATGGATAAATATTACCTATAACTTAAATAATATGCCGATTCGCTCTTTAGTCGTTGACCATACCCCGGCACACAACATATATTTAGGTGCTGAATTGGGTGTATATACAATGCCTATGGGCGGTAATACTTGGACATTATACAACCCAAACTTGCCCAATATGACGGTCGAAGAACTTGAAGTAGTTAATGGATCGAATACTTTAAAAGCCGCAACATGGGGTAGAGGATTATGGGAATACACACTTGTGGATCGGGCAGATTATCCTGCGATTATGACAACCCGTATTACGGATATGCCAAACTTTTCGAATCCGAAAATTGGGGTTGATCAATACGTGACTTCGACCATTTCTTACCCAAGTGCTTTAAGTGCTGTTTACGTCGAATGGTCAGCAAATACGCCAACATTTGGCAATGTTATTCCAATGAGTAATGTAAGTGATAGCACCTGGACGAGCAATCAAGCCTTACCTCAGTTAAATGTCGGCGAAAAAATGTACTTCAAAGTGTTTGCTGTTGGTACTAATAATGATACTTCCGAGACTTATAAATTTATGTATACGGTTCAAGCTTTTGAGTATTGCGCTATGTCAGGCACGATGCAGTATCAGGGCAATGTGACCTTGGTGCAAATGGGCGATATCCAGAGAGTAAGCGGTAAAACGCAGCCTTACACAGATTATTCATCTACTGATTCTACCTCAGTCTATGCCGGTCAAGATGAGTACTTAACTGTTAATTTAAATACAGATAATGGCAATTATACCTATTATGCTACTGCTTGGATCGACTGGAATAAAGATGCTGATTTTGAAGATGCCGGCGAGATCTATCAGCTGGGTACAGTTACCAATAATACGGATGCACCTACCGATTTGTCTCCCTTCACTATACAGGTCCCTAGCAATGCTGTGGTAGGCTCTACCATGATGCGCGTGGCTTGTCGGTATGCCTCAGAACCGATATTATGTACCAATGGCTTTGATGGGGAAGTCGAAGATTATAAAATAGTTGTTCTACCCCCACCAAACATAGCCTATTCAGTTGCAGATACTGATATTTGTGCTGGGGAGGATGTTATAGTAAGCTATAATGGAGTCCTTACTAATTCTATGCATTGGACCTTATCTCAAGATACCAATGTTATCGAGGTTTCGCCAGCTACTAATCCTGTTTTTACGGGCCTCGAACCGGGAGTTTATACTTTAAGTCTTTACCTGAGTATTAACGGAATAAATTTTGGCGCCAACCAAGAAACTACGATTACTGTGCACGAAGGAGATTCGGTAATTGTAAATACAACAACCTGTAATCAAAATTTGGCAGGAACAACAATCGATACGCTGCTTAATCAATATGGCTGCGATTCCATAATTACTACGAACACCACATATTTTACTGGTATAAACACCATGATTAATTACACGACTGCAGGTATCCTTGCAGAACAAGAAAATGTGAGCTATCAATGGTTGGATTGTGACAACAACTTTGCTCCAATTCAAGGTGAGCAAGGGCAAATTTTTAATCCAACCAGCAATGGTTCTTATGCTGTGGCACTCATTGGTATTTTATGCACAGATACTTCCATGTGCATGGATATCACCAATGTCAGTATTCGTGACAGATGGGATGAGAACTCGTTTGCTGTTTACCCAAATCCAACATCGGGAGAGTTAAACTTGTCATTTGAAACCATGCAAGAAGCTGTCCAAGTGGATATCTTAAATGTTATTGGGGTACGTGTAATTTCACAACAATTTGAACAGGGAGACTTGTTTAAACTAAACATTAGTGAGCTGGCGACAGGAAGTTATTTTATTCAAGTACTCACAGGTGAGTTTAACGAACTCATAGAAATTCAAAAACGCTAGGAATATGCCAAGAAGCTTGGTGATTCTTAGCTAGCCACTTGTACTTTATCTTTAAAAGGCTTTCTCACCTCAAATCGTTCAGGTTTAAGGTAGGTAGTTAAAGGTTGGATAGCCTTATTAGTAATCTTACTGTTGTGCTTTAGTAAGGAAAAGGCCTTAACCGGTTTGGCTCCAACAGAGGTCTTAATTTCCGTAGCTGTTCGCCCGAAATGGATGTGTTTTTTTCTACGCTGAATGCCTTGCGCTATGCTGTCGTATAGTATGCGTTGGTAGATGCAATACTCTCGGTTTAATGAATAATCCAGGCCGATAAAGTTCATTAAAAGGAAAGAATCATCTTCGAAGAAAGATATCATTCCAACCATTTTATCCTCGAGGTAAAATCCGCGAACGAAGAAGTTATTCGGAAATGCTTGCTTGAAGGATTTAAAGTAATCTGGACCAACTTCGGCAAGTTTGAAGGCCACGCTATCCATTACATTCTTGTAAAGCGAATAAATAAGTTCTTCTTGATTTTCAATATCATCAATAGATAAATCCCTAACTACGAGTTCTTGGCTTTTCTTTAGCACTTTCTTGGTTCGCACGCGATACTTAGAAACTACACTTGCCAGATAATCATCGAAGCTTTTCCATGAACTATCGATATCGAAAATGAGGTCTGGTTCTACTTCAAAGAAGCGGAAGGACCGATCAATCATGTAATCATGACCTGTCAAATCTTCTGCCCTTAAATCACTAATCAGGAAAGCATCGGCAAGCGTTTGTTTACCTAAGAAAGTGCAAACATCTTCTAGGATTTCCCATTTTATCTCACTTACCAGGTTTTTATTCCGCCAAAATTGTCCATTGTCGCCTGTCACAAATACATTACCCAATACAGCAAGTTTCCAGTTTACGCGTTCTAGTGCTAAGTCCACGATGGCTTCAAGTGTTTTATTAAAAAGGCAATTTTCCCCTTGAGGAATATAGGATTTGAGTTCGCTACCCTTGAAAGGCATGATTTGGAAGTAAAAATTTCCCAACACTTCATTTCCTTCACTGGCCTCAACCACAACATGCTTTACTTGCGAATGAATAAGCGATGAATACTTGAGAAAATCACATTGCGCATACAGCACATCCCCGTGATAATTTTCGGCACGTAAATCTTGAAAATTCTCAATCAGTCTGAAGGTGAATTTTGATTTCTTTTGGGGATGATGAAACATGGATTTCTTGTGTTTTACAACTTACGCGTTCTTAACACAGCAAAGAGTAAAATTGTTCCTAGGAAGACGGAGAATATATAGCCAGCAACGGATATATACGGTAGACCTATACTTTCCATTACGAATTTATTTTCCATGGGTATTGTCGCTAAAATAGATGAACCTAATACCAGGGTAAAAATGATAAAAGTCAAAATAAATCGATTGACTACTCGATCCATTTTTCGAAGTAAAGGCTCATAACCCTGATGCTCAATTTGTACATGCAATTTACCCTGACGAGTCTTTTTTAAGATGGCTCGTACTTCAACAGGTATACTATTGATTAAAGCACCAATCTCACTGGCGCGAGACAATCCTTCATTGAGCAGGTTTTCAAGGGAATACTCTTCCTTGAGCAATTTAAAGCCATAGGGCTGAACAAATTTAGGTACGTTAAATTCCGGATGAATTTGTTTCCCTATACCTTCAAGTAGGCCGAGAGCTCTAAAAATTAAGGTAATACTCCCCGGTACGCGCATGCGGTAGTTTCGCATGATAGCCTGAAGGCTTAAAATCAAGTCTTCGATCTTACTTTCTGACACATCAAGAATAGTGTATTCCTCAATGATTTCTTGTAAGTCATACTCAAGCATACGAACATTATCTATCTCATGACTGATACACAGCTTACGCAGATTCCAGGCCATTTTTTTCGAATCACCTTGTGCCATAGCAACAAATACCTGAGCAAAAGACATTTTGTCTCGTTGCATTAATTTACCCACCATTCCGAAGTCGATTAAGCAAATTCTTCCATCTTCTTGAATGATGATATTTCCTGGATGCGGATCAGCATGGAAGTAGCCAAACTCAAAAATTTGAGTGAGGTAGATATCCATTCCTCGTTCTGCTACCTTGGTGGCATCGATGTTCCATTCCTTTAATTGCTGGGCATCCGTAATTTTGCACCCTCCAGCAAATTCAATAACTAATACTTTTTCCGTAGAGTATTGACGGAAAGCGCGGGGAACGTAAAAGTCTTTTCTTTTGCGATAGAAATGCCTGAAGTTTTCGATGTTTCGGGCTTCGTTTTTATAGTCGAGCTCTTTTATCGTACTTTTTTCTAGTTCCAGTAAACTATCCTCTGCAGCTTCATAAGTCAAGCCATTTTCTTCAATGACTTTCTTTGCATAAGGAAGTAAGGCTTTGGCTATCTCCAAATCTTGCACGAGCAGTTTACCTACCCCTGGCCGCCTAACTTTAACTACCACTTCTTCTCCCGTGCGAAGTTTCGCTTTATAGACTTGACCAATGGATGCAGAACCTATAGGCTTTTCATCAAACTCTTCGAAGATTTCGTCAAAAGGCTGTGGAAGTTCTTCTTCAAGGATTTTTTTAGCTTGATCAAAAGGAAAGGTTTTCACCTCACTCTGCATTTTCTTCAGCTCATTAATCAACTCTTCTGGAAGAATGTCGTTTCGGTTCGACATGAGTTGAGCTATCTTGATTGCTGATGGGCCAGCTTCTTCGGCAGCCATTCTGATGCGTTCCCATCGCGTGGTTGCACTAACATCTCTATCCTCTCGGGTCCAATTTAGTAGTAATCGCCTCGGCACGAGGTTTTGCAAGAAAGAGTGAAACACCAAATCTTCAAAGCCATATTTAATAAGGATTTTGATGATTTGACGCGTTCTTCCCAAATGTTTAAAGGTCCCATCAAACAACATCTTGTAAAAATAAGATTATTGAACAAATATCAGCTATATATTAGCTATAGTCGAAGATTATTTTGATTTGGGTGTCTTAAATCTTGCTAAAAAGATTATTCACACCCACATCGTCATTCCTGAGAATATCAACGAAGAAGATTTCATCAGGAATCTTTTTAATAGGGGGACCAAATATTCAAATTAATTGTGAAAGAATAGACTCTCATTCCTTGGGTGTATATTATACTACGTACAAGAAAGATCCCTGATTGATCCGCTTAATCGCGGAATCCTCAGGAATGACGTTCTGGTGAATACAAAATATTCTATACACTAATCCCGCGTCGTGATTCCTGAATCTACCTGTTGGTAGACAGGGATATCGACGAAGGAGATTCTATCATGCCTGTCAGACCACTGGCGGAAATCTTTCGTGTAAGATTACAAATATGTTTAAGATTCTTCTGTATGGACCTACTTTCTGAAACTATTCGGTACCGCCAAATAAAAAGTAATACTACTTATTCGCCAATTGCCCACAGGCGGCATCGATATCTTCACCGCGACTAACC
>JAFMKE010000089.1 GCA_017853115.1 Verrucomicrobiota bacterium | reverse complement strand
TCTGGTCTTTCAGGCAAATTGGCCATGTGATTATATACTTCACCCATGTTCTCCATCGTGTCTTTCCATAATTGTTCGCTATCTTCAAAAATTGTGTGCTCGTCTCCCGGAGTAACTATCCACGAATTTTCAATAATTTCCTTACGTAATTGCCCTGGATCCCAACCCGAATAACCCAAGATGAATTTTGTCGAATGAAGACTTAAATCGGCTGTGCTCAGTTTAGCTATCATTTGCTGGAAATTGCCACCCCAAAATACTCCCGGTAGAACTTCTTGCGCATCCTCAATATTCAAACTATTATCGTGGAGAAAATACAATGAATCAGTTGCAACAGGTCCTCCAAAATACACTGGAAGTTCGAAAGAATCTAGTTCTTCGATAAAATCACCTACTTGAAACTCGGTGGGTTTATTTAGGATAAAACCGAAAGAACCTTCTTTTCTCGAATGAGCACACAATAAACATACTGCGCGCTTGAATACATCATCATGTAAGAACGGTTGGGCCAGTATCAATGAACCAATTTTCAGCTCCTTTCGGATTTCATTCTTATAATTCCATTTATATTTTTCGAGTTCTTTGGTTTTATCGTTCATAATTATCAAACTAAATCATTGAATTTATGCAAGTTGCTTAAAAAAAAAGGGAAAACTGAAATCATTTTGGACGTTTTTTGCACGATGTGGATAAATGAATTAAAAAAGAATAATCAATCTATTGAAATAAATTTCTTTGTAGTAACTTTGCATCGTTTTTAAACAGGCTAATTAACGGTTTATCAAAGCCAAACTTGATCTTATGAAATCAATACGTTTATCAAAAGAATTTCTTCTTACTATTTTGTTTGCGGTTTGTGCGTCTGCTGCTTTCGCGCAGGATCCCAATGCAGCCCCTATAACTGCCAACTCTTTAGTTCTTTTACTATTTACTTGTGTGATGTTGCTTGTTGTTTTTCTGGCAGCAATTCTAGGCGATAAGATTATCAAATTAGCAGCTGAAAAATTATTAGGTGATGAGCGTGCTGCCCGTTTTGGTTTGGTTCCATCTCTTAAAGAATTGATTCTAGGAAGTAGATTAACAGCTGAGGCAAAAAAAAAAATAGTTAAGCTAAATAGAGGTTTTGACATCAAGTTGAATGGCAAAGCCAGGAAAATGCTCAAGGATTATACCGCAAGCACCTACGCTGTTAAACCAACTGACTTTATTGGTTTAAAGCCCATACCAAAGATGATGGTTAAAGAAGGTGCTAAGCTCAAGGCAGGGGATGCCATTTTTTACGATAAAGGTTTTGAAGGTGTATTATTTACTTCGCCAGTGAGTGGTGAATTAATCGAGATTCGTCGTGGAGCGAAAAGAGCGATTACTGAGATCGTTATCGCATCTGATGGTAAGTTTAATTCTGCTAAATTTAAAGCCGGTCAACCGTCAAGTATGGGAGAGGAGGCTGTGCGCAAGCAATTAATGGAAAGCGGTGCTTGGACTTTGTTTGTTGAACGTCCATTTGGCGTGGTAGCCAATCCTGCCATACGTCCAACAAGTATTCATATTTCTGCATCGGATACTTCGCCCTTGGCAGTAGATTATGGGTTTATCTTGAAGCACTTGGATATGCGTCACGTACAGGCAGGGATTGATGTGCTGAATGTATTGTCGGATAAAGTCGTTTTGCACTTGGATAAAAATTCCTCAAAAGTAACTGCAGTAGACACGCTAGTAGGTGCTGAAGTCATTGGCTTTCAAGGTCCTCATCCAGCAGGTAATATTGGTGTTCAAATTCATCATGTTAGCCCAATTGCGAAAGGCGATGTAGTTTGGACCATCAAGATAGAAGATTTAGCGACTATCGGACGATTGTTTAATGAGGGTGTGTATGCTCCAGAAAAGATTGTTGCGGTAGCGGGTTCAGTCCTTAAAAATCCTCACTATGTTAAATTGACTGCGGGTGCAAATATTAGTGGCCTGATTGAGGGTGATCTTACAGATGATAATGTGAGAGTTGTTTCAGGAAATGTACTGTCAGGAAATCAAATTCAAAAAGATGGTTTCTTAGGCGTGTATCATAATTTGGTAAGTGTACTTGAAGAAGGTGATCATCACGAAATGTTTGGCTGGTTAATTCCATCCTATGCACGTCCGAGTATTTCGCCTACTTTCCCATGGCGCATGATGGATTTAGCAAGTTTCGACGCGAATACGAATACACACGGAGAGCAGCGTGCATTTGTGGTGACAGGTCAGTATGAAGAAGTGCTTCCGATGGATGTTTATCCGCAACATTTAATGAAATCAATTATCAAGAATGATTTCGAAGAAATGGAGGGCTTAGGCATTTATGAGTTGATAGAAGAGGATGTTGCCTTAGCTGAATTTGTCTGCACATCGAAACAACCCCTGCAGCATATATTGAGAGAAGGATTAGATTACATCCGTTCGCAGAATTAATAAATAGTATAATCTTTTAATTTAAAGTAGATAGCAAATGAAGTTTATTCGAAATTTCATGGACAAAATAGAACCGGACAAGAAAGACAGTCCGTTCTTACATACCTTATGGGATGGTTTTGACACCTTCTTATATGTTCCAGCGCATGTTACCAAATCAGGTACGCACATTAAGGATGGTATGGATTTGAAGCGTACCATGATTCATGTAGTATTGGCTATGCAATTAGCCTTTATCATAGGTATGTACAATATTGGTCACCAACATTACTTCGCTTTGGGTTTGTTCCCTGATTTCTTTGCGGGATTTTGGGAGAAATTGCTTTATGGCGTGCTGCAATATTTACCTATGCTAATTGTGGTTCATGTTGTTGGTTTAGGAATCGAGTTTATTTTCGCTACCAAGAAAGGTCATGCTATTGAGGAAGGATTTTTAGTTTCAGCTTTTTTAATTCCTTTGGTTATGCCACCAGCTATTCCTTTATGGATTGTAGCTTTGGCTACAGCTTTTTCAGTGGTGATAGCTAAAGAAGCTTTTGGTGGAACAGGTATGAATATTTTCAACGTGGCGCTTATTGCTCGTGTGTTTGTATTTTTCGCTTTCCCAGCTGAGATTTCGGGTGATGAGATATGGGTTTCACCTGATTACTCTTGGTTACATCAAGGGTTTAGCGGAATCGCTTCTTTATTCGGGAGCAATGATTTCTTTAGTATGAATGCGGCTGCAGTTGCTGTAGATGGCTATACGGGTGCCACACCACTATCTTTAGCCGCCAAAGGTGGTTGGGAAAATGTACAGGCATACACCGTAAGTATAGCTGATCAGACTTATCAACCATATTCTGTAAGTAATTTATTACTTGGAAATGTTCCTGGCTCGGTAGGTGAAGGAAGTAAAATCGCTATCATTTTGGGTGCTTTGTTTCTTGCGGTAACAAGAATTGGCAGCTGGAGAATCATGTTGTCAATGGTTCTGGGAGCTGCTTTTATGTCGATTGTGTTAAACATCATTAGTGTGCAGTACGGTGCGGAGTTAACTAATCCGTTTATTAGTGTTCCTTGGTACTATCAATTTCTTATGGGTAGTGTATTCTTTGCCATGGCATTCATGGCTACCGATCCAGTAACTGCATCGGGAACAAGCACTGGTAAATGGGTTTATGGTTTCTTAATTGGTGTAGTGGGTATTATTATTCGAGTATTGAACCCTGCTTATCCAGAGGGATGGATGTTGGCGATACTTTTATTGAATGTATTTGCCCCATTAATTGATCATGTAGTATTACAACAAAATATTAAAAGGAGGTTGCGTCGTGTCAAAGTTTAACACAAATTCAAACGGATATACCTTAGGATTCCTAGCCGTAATGGTAATCATTGTAGGTGGTGCTTTAGCTTTCATCTCTAGTTCTTTAGAGGATCGAATTAATGACAATCAGGAGTTGGATCGTCGAAAAAAGATTATGAAGGCAATTTTATCTCTTTCTGAAGATCAGGAAAATGAAGTGCTTACGAAGGAATTCGTCAATGCGGAATATCAAGGGAAAGTAACTGGTGTTTTGATTAATTACGCTGGTGAAGTGGTTGAGGAAACAATCCCTGCAAAGTATGATTTCAGAAAAGAAATGAAAGATAATAGTAAGGCCAAAGAAGATAAGCTTTATCCGGTTTACATTTATGACGATAATGAAGGGAAAGTCTTTGTTTATCAGATGATTGGAAATGGTCTTTGGGATGAAATCAATGGTTTTCTTGCTTTAGAAGCTGATCAGCAAACAATTAAGGGGGTAGCTTTCGACCATGTAGGCGAGACGCCAGGTTTGGGTGCTGAAATGGTGAAAAATAAGTTTAGAGAGCAGTTCTATGGTCAAAGTTTATTTGATGTTAATGGAAACTACGATTTTGTTGTGTATAAATCAGGTAAATTACCTAGCGGTGGTAAAGGTGTTGATGGACTCGCTGGTGCAACAATTACTACTGATGGTATCAATGATATGATCAGAAAGACGAAAGACAATTATATTAATTATATCAGTTCAGCAAACTAAAAGTATCATGAGTGAAGTGAACACAAAGAAATTATTAACCGATCCGTTAGATGATAATAACCCAATAACGGTGCAGGTACTTGGCGTATGCTCGGCTTTAGCAGTTTCAGGATCTTTGAAAAATGCCTTAGTAATGGCTGTTGCCGTAACTTTTGTTACTGCATTTTCTAACCTGACAATTTCATTGCTGAGAAATTACATTCCTAGTCGTATTCGTATGATCGTTCAGCTAGTTGTTATTGCCTTTTTGGTTACGCTCGTAAGTATCTCATTGAAAGCATTCTTGTTCGATTTGAGTAAGGAATTATCCGTTTATGTGGGACTAATTATCACCAATTGTATAATCATGGGGCGTTTGGAAGCTTTTGCTATTGGAAACAAGCCTGTAGATTCATTCTTGGATGGTGTGGGTAATGGAATAGGTTACGGACTTATTTTAGTGATTGTTGGATTTATTCGTGAGTTGTTTGGTACGGGGGCCTTATTAGGCTTTACTTTTTTCGGAGAAGAGGCTCGACATGGTATTGAATTCTTAAAGCACGGATTCTTTAATGACTTTTTCCATAATGGTTTAATGGTTCTGCCTATTTCATCTATTTTCATTTTAGGTATTTTGATTTGGATTCAACGAAGTCGAAATGCTGAGTTAATTGATATATCCTAATAATTTTCACCCTTATAATGAATTGAAATAATATGAGTGATTTAATAAACATATTTGTAAAAGCGGCATTCGTAGAGAACATGGTTCTTATTTACTTTTTAGGGATGTGTTCTTACCTTGCTGTATCGAAGACCATAAAAACAGCTGTAGGTTTGGGAGCGGCAGTAATATTCGTATTGGCTATTACCGCGCCGGTTAACTGGATTATTCGCGAAACATTGCTGGTTGAAGGCGCGTTGTCTTGGATTAGTCCTGCCTTAGCTGACCAAAGTTTCGAGTTTTTGGGCCTAATTATTTATATCGGAGTGATTGCCGCGATGGTACAATTGGTAGAAATGGTGATTGAAAAGTTTTCTCCGGCGTTGTACATGTCTTTAGGAATCTTTCTTCCATTAATTACAGTAAACTGTGCCATTTTGGGTGGTACTTTATTTATGATTGCGAAAGAATATAGCTTAGCGGAAAGTACGGTGTTTGGCATAGGAAGTGGTTTTGGTTTCTTTTTAGCCATTGTTGCGTTGGCAGCCATTCGTGAGAAAATTAAATATTCAGCTGTTCCTGCTCCTTTAAGAGGTTTGGGTATGGCGTTCATCATTACGGGTCTAATGGGCCTAGCCTTTATGGGCTTAATGGGAATTAAATTATAGTAATTAAAGAGCAAAAAAGTAAACGATGATTTTTTTAGCATTTGATCCAGTTTTCCTCATTGCGAGTATCGCAGTCTTCTTGTTGGTTTTATTGATTTTGGCTGGTGGTCTATTGTTCGCCAAGTCACAATTAGTCTCTGATGAAGATGTGGTGTTGACCTTGAATGGAGGAAAACAAATTACGGCGAAACCGGGTTCGTCTTTGTTAAACGTACTCTCTGAGGAAGGTATTTTCTTGCCATCTGCTTGTGGCGGAGGTGGCACATGTGCGATGTGTGAATGCCACATTCCTGAAGGCGGTGGAGATACATTACCTACTGAAATGAATCACTTTACGAGAAAAGAAGTGCAAGAGAAAAAGCGTTTAGCCTGTCAGGTTAAAGTCAAAAATGACATGACAGTTGAGATCCCTGAGGAAGTTTTTGGTATTAAAAAGTGGGAGTGTGAAGTTATCTCAAACTACAATGTGGCTACCTTTATCAAAGAGTTTATTGTAAAATTACCAGAAGGAGAAAATTTAGATTTTCAAGCAGGTGGATACATTCAAGTGGATGTTCCGAAATTGGAAGTGGATTTTAAAGACATGGATATCACAGCACACCCGAAATACCACGATACTCCTGACAAATTTCAAGGCGATTGGGATCAGTTTAAAATGTGGGGTTTGAAAATGGTAAACAAGGAAGAAGTTTTCCGAGCATACTCGATGTCCAATCATCCAGCGGAAGGCAATATCGTTTCTTTGACTATTCGTATTGCCACGCCTCCATTTAAGTTTGGAAAGAATGCAGATGGTTCTAGAAAATGGGAAGGATACCAAGATGTGAATCCAGGTATTTGTTCTTCTTTTGTTTTCTCAAGAAAACCTGGAGATAAGGTTACCATTTCAGGTCCTTACGGGGAATTCTTTATTAAAGATACTGAGTCGGAAATGTTATACATAGGAGGTGGTGCAGGAATGGCGCCAATGCGTTCACATTTATACCACTTGTTTCATACCTTGAAAACGAATAGAAAAGTTACTTTCTTCTATGGTGGTCGTACGAAAAAAGAGTTGTTCTACATTGAAGAGTTCAGAGAGATAGAAAAGAAGTTTCCGAACTTTAAATTTGCTATAGCTTTAGATAACCCATTACCAGAGGATAACTGGGTAGAGAAGAAAGATCTAAATGATCCGAATGGTGATGGTTTTGTTGGCTTTGTGCACAATGTTGTAATCGAGCAGTTTCTGAGTAAACACGAAGCACCGGAAGATTTAGAGCTTTATTTCTGTGGTCCACCGATGATGAATCAGTCAGTAATAAAAATGGCTGATGATTGGGGTATACCAGAGGATCAGGTAAGTTTTGATGATTTTGGAGGGTAAATTTGTTAATTAAGAATTGACCATTAAAAATTAAGGATGAAGGTCTCGGTGCTGCCGAGGCCTTTTTTTATGCATAGTGGTGGCACGACTCCAAGTCGTGCCACCACTATAAAAATAGTCAAGAGTAATTAGACTATTTAAGATGAATGAGTGGTTGGTTAGAACTTATGCTCCAAAAGTAGCATTTATTGATTTCACGTAGTCCTTCCAGCGTAATGACCAAAGGAATAATATATTTTTTCATCAACTAGAATTGATTCAATTAGCCACATAAGAGTCTTATCTTTGACGCATGAAGTGGTATATCATTTTCCTTTTGATTTTATTGATGTCTTGCCAGTCGAATGAATCAGAAAAGCAAGCTGTACAACTCAACTTTGAAACCATGGGCACATACGGCATGGTGAAATATATCGA
>JAFMKE010000088.1 GCA_017853115.1 Verrucomicrobiota bacterium | reverse complement strand
TTTTTATATTTAATTTTTTCATGTAAAACTTATGCCAATACTTTGTTTACGGCTTCAGCAGCTTCTTTGAGTAAAATCACTGGGGTTACTTTTAAGCCGCTTTTATCGATTAACTCTTTAGCTTCTTTTGCATTGGTTCCTTGCAGTCGAACAATCAGAGGAACAGGAATTTCTCCAATTGAATTATAAGCATCTACAATACCTTGAGCTACACGATCGCAACGAACGATTCCACCAAAGATATTTACAAGTATCGCTTTAACTTTTTCATCTCTTAAAATAATTCGGAAAGCTTTCTCAACACGCTCAGCATCAGCCGTTCCTCCCACATCAAGGAAGTTCGCTGGTTCACCGCCACTCAATTTAATCATATCCATAGTAGCCATGGCTAAACCTGCACCATTAACCATACAGCCCACGTTTCCATCTAGCTGAACATAGTTTAAGCCAGCTTCTCCTGCTTCTACTTCTGTCGGATCTTCTTCCATTACATCGCGCATTTCCGCTAAGTCTTTATGACGGAAAAGTGAATTGCCGTCTAAAGAGATTTTACCATCCACAGCGATAATCTGATTATCCGAAGTTTTTAAACACGGATTAATCTCTACCATACTACAATCACTCTTGATGTAAGTATTATAAATTGCTTGTATGAATTTAGTCATGTCTTTGAAAGCTGCACCAGACAAACCCAGATTGAAAGCCATCTTGCGCAATTGATATCCTTGCAAGCCTAAATGTGGATCAATAAACTCTTTGTGTACTAAATGCGGAGTGCTTTCAGCAACTTCTTCGATATCCATTCCACCTTCCGTTGAATAGATAAAAACATTTCTTCCCGTGTTTCTATCCAATAAAATAGAAATGTAAAATTCTTTTGTTTCACTTTCTCCAGGGTAGTAAACATCTTGGGCAATCAAGACCTTTCTCACTAATTTTCCTTTAGGTCCTGTTTGTCTATTGGTGATAGTCATTCCTAAAATCTCACCAGCTTTCTCTCGAACCTCATCTAGGTTTTTAGCCAGTTTAACTCCACCAGCTTTACCTCGACCACCTGCATGAACTTGTGCTTTCACTACGTGCCAGGATGTTCCCGTATCGGCAGTCAGTTTTTTTGCTGCTTCAACCGCCGCATCAACACTTTCTGCCATGATGCCTTCTTGGATTTTAGCACCGAAACTTTTCATTAATTCTTTCGCTTGATATTCGTGTAAATTCATGAGAATTAGTCGTTTTAAAATTTCGCCCAAATTTACACGCTTGTAGGTTGAAAAACAATTAAAACTGAGCAAAGATTAAAACAATCCGTTCAAATGGAATAAAGATTAGTCAGATGTCATTACTTTTGTACCATGTTGAAGGCTGAAGGGCTAGTAAAACGATACGGTGATTTAACCGTCTTAAAAGAGGTCTCGCTTGAAGTGCCCAAGGGCGAAGTGGTGGCCATAGTGGGTAGTTCGGGTGCGGGAAAGAGTACGCTGCTTCATATTCTCGGAACGCTTTCTACGGCAGATGCAGGTAAATATTCGATCGGGGGTAAAGATGTGTTTGCGCTAAATGCCAAAGAACTTGCAGCATTTAGAAATGAAGAAATTGGATTTATTTTTCAGTTTCATCATTTATTGCCTGAGTTTACTGCTTTGGAGAATGTTTGCATTCCTGCATTTCTTTCCAATAAACCAAAGAAACAGGCAGAAGAAAGAGCCAAAGACTTATTAAACTTTTTAGGTTTAAGCAATCGCTTTGAGCATAAGCCTGCTCAACTATCCGGGGGAGAACAACAACGTGTAGCTGTTGCTCGAGCTTTGATGAACGAACCTTCTATTATTATGGCTGATGAACCTTCTGGGAATTTGGACACACAAAATTCTGAGGATTTACACCAGCTTTTTTTCAAATTAAGAGACACCTACAAACAAACCTTTATTATTGTAACCCATAATGAATCGCTTGCGAATATGGCCGATCGAAAGTTGGTCATGAGTGATGGAAAATTTATTTAAACAAAATATTATGAGTGAAAGAAAAGATTTTTATTGGGTGGAGGAAAGAGAACCTCATCTAAACAGAAGAAGAGAAATTTTAAAGAAGCATCCGGAAGTGAAAAAGCTCTTCGGGAAAAATCCATACTTGCCATGGTCATCGGTTATTATGGTAATTATTCAAGTTGCGGTAGGTTTAAATATACACCGGGTAATGGAGTTAGAGTATGGATGGGTTTACTTTGTTCTATTGGCTTATTTTATTGGTGCAACCTTGTCTCATGCCTTATTTTTAGCCATCCATGAGATAACGCATGATTTAGCCTTTAAGAAAACAGCAGCCAACAATATCTTATCATTTTTTGCTAATATCCCTATTATTTTACCGTATGCCATGTCATTCAAAGAGTATCATGCCATGCATCACTGGGATCAGGGTGTCGATGGAGTGGATGCAGATATTCCTTTAGATTCAGAAGCAAAATTCTTTAGCGGTTTACTGGGTAAAATTGTTTGGTTTATTCATCAAATCGTTTTTTACGCGACTCGTCCAATGTTCGTGAAACCATTAAAAATCAATAAGTGGTTCGTTGCAAATTTCGTTTTTCAAGTGACTGCCATGGCCATCATCTTGCCATTGGCTGGATGGTGGGGATTGGCTTACTTCGTTTTATCTTTACTTTTTGCTGGAGGGCTTCATCCTACATCGGGACACTTTATTTCAGAACATTATGTATTTGAAGAAGGTCAGGAAACCTATTCTTATTATGGACCATTGAATCTACTAACCTTTAATGTGGGCTACCACAATGAGCACCATGATTTTCCAACTATCCCTGGAAATAAATTGCCCGAGTTAAAAAAGATGGCTCCAGAATTTTATGATAATTTACACTCCTATGACTCATGGACTGGCGTCATATTTAAGTTTTTGTTTGATAAAAATATTTCCTTGTTTTCTCGAATGAAAAGGAAGAAAGATTTTGCTGGAGGTAAAAAGTAGTCCCAAGTTCAGAGAATTTCATTTGTATGCATGGACCTTTAGTCAGCATAATCATGCCGATGCGAAATGCCGCTCCGTTTATCGAAGAATGCCTTCTATCTATCGTCAAGCAGACCTATACGAATTACGAGTTGCTCATTGTGGATGATCATTCCTCGGATCAATCTGCTCAGTTAATACAAGGATTTCTTTCCTCAAAATCTATTCGTTTACTCAAGAATAAAGGAAAAGGAATTATTCCAGCTCTTCAAACTGCATACCAGCAGAGTAGCGGAGAAATTATCACACGAATGGATGCGGATGATATCATGCCTTCACAAAAACTTGAGTGGATGGTGAATAAGTTATTGATTCATGATAAAGGGCATGTAGTAACAGGTTTAGTGAAATATTTTCGGCAAGGGGAAATAGGTTTGGGTTATCGGCGCTATGCACATTGGCTAAACAACATTACGCGGTCTAAAAGTAATTTTCAGGAAATCTATAAAGAATGTGTCATCCCCTCACCATGTTGGATGATGTTTCGGGAGGATTTTGATAGAATTGGCGGTTTTGAGGGTGAAACTTATCCGGAAGATTATGATTTGGCGTTTCGCATGTATAAGTATGGAATGAAAGTAATGCCCGTGCGCAGAGTTTGTCACTTGTGGCGAGATCATGGCTCAAGGGCTTCAAGAAACGACCCGAATTATGCAGATAACAACTTTTTAGACATCAAATTGAACTATTTTTTAGAACTAGACTATAAAAAAGAAAAACCATTATTAGTGTGGGGGGCGGGTAAAAAAGGAAAGTATGTAGCGATGTCATTGAAGAAGCGAAATGTACCCTTTAAGTGGCTTTCTGAAAATGGAAATAAGATAGGTAAATCAATTTATGGAATTGAGGTCTATCGACCTATACCAGCTGAGTGGGCTGAGGCACAAATCATTGTCTTAGTGGCAAATGAAAACGAGCAGATGGATATTAGGCTGCGAATTGCCGAGGCGGATAGTTTTTATTTTTGTTAAAATCTTTATACACTGTTTATTTCTCCATATCCATCAGGGTACCGTTCTTTCAGTAAGGGTAGCATGGCTTTTTGCGCGTCTTTCTTCATTTCATTTATTTGCTCCATGCTATAATTATTGGGGTCTAATATCGTAGTCCAATACACATCAATTTTTCCTGGCCGAATGGATAATAATTTTCTAGGCATCAACTCAGCAGCGCCCAAAATGGTACATACAGCTATGGGAATGTTTAATTGCAAACTTAGGCTGAAGGCACCATCTTTAAATTCTTTCAAATGGTCGGGGGTAGTATTGCATGTTCCTTCAGGAAAAATCACCATACTAGCGCCATCTTTAAGGTATTTAAACATAGCTTCCATACTCCATTTTCTGCTACTTTTTTCATCGCGCTGAACGGGCACATACAGTTTAGCTAGAAGATATCCGAGAACGGGGTACTTAAGGATTTCCGCTTTACCAATGTATTTTTTATAGTTATTGCTGGCAACCGCAGAAATGAGGGCATCAAGGTATGACATATGGTTGCCGACCAAGATGTATTGCTTTTCTGAATCTAATAGTGTTTTATTGTGCACCCGAACCGAAATACCCATTAACCAAAGGGCGATATGACTAAAGTAAATTGGCATAAAATGCATGAAGCGATAGACGCGCTTACTTGGAATATTCAAGCCAATAAAAAGCAGAGGAAAAACTAGAATAAGCGCACTAAGAAAAACGACGGAGCACCAAATCGTCCAAAGGATGACAAAGGTTTTGTCAATGAAAGGGTTATTGAATTTCAAGTGCAGAGCTTTTATTTAAATTAAAGTTAACGAATTAACTTAATTTTTTCAGTGATGTCAAATCGTCTTCCATCCTTTCCTGATGCACTTATTTTGAGAAGAAATAACTGACTCTCTAAAGCACGGTCTTTGAATGTTCCATCCCAAAAGTCACTAAGTGTGTTTCCTTCGTAAACGAGTTCGCCCCAGCGACTAAATATTTGGAATTCTACGAAAGCAAGGTCACTACCAAAAAGCTTGTACACATCATTTCTCCCATCTTGATTGGGCGTGAAGACTGTAGGAAAATTCAGGGAAGAATTATAGTTTAAGTTAACTTGTATGGTTAGCATCTGTTCGCATCCTGAAGAGGGATCAACTGTCCGAATAAAATATACGGCTTCGTCTGCTGGAGCAATTTCATTTTCATTGCAGGGAATAAAGCAAGTATCACCGCTTGCACTCCATAGTTCATACGGGACCGTAGGATCGGACAATTCGAAGTTAAATGAACTGCCAGAATTGAGAGTGATTTGATCAGGGTTCACCTCAAAATTTGTTGTGTTAATCTTGTAAAATCTTTCAACGATTGAATCACACAAAAATGGATTGGGTGATGACACTCGAATTTCAATAGTGGTATCCGTGCTTATTAAAGTCCCAAACTGCCGAATGGAATCACAAGTCTCGAATGTATCCCTTCCCATCCCAACGGTATCAACAGTAAACACAATAGTAGAATCTGCTATGCCAATACATGAGCTGGTATCCTCTAAAGTGTACGTAATGGCGTATGTGCCATACTTGCCGGATGGATTAAAAAAGTTTGTATTCTCAATATCGCCAGACCATGTTCCCCCTTGGGTAGCATTACCTGCCAGCTGTGTATTCAAATCAATTAGGCCAAATTCTTCGCAGATTTCCTCTGGAAATGTCCAGAAAGGATTTAGGCCTGGAAAAGGTGCATTGCAACCGGTATTGTAATAGGTCCCATTCCCTAAGGTGTCATAATAGATAGCACCACCATCTCCTCCTGGCAAGTTAGTTGGGATGTAACTTACAGTCTGGTCTCCAATACAGCTCCCGACATAGCTTACTTGAAGCGTACGTGGACTATTAGCACCATTACTAAAATGCCCAGCGGTATTGCCCGCACATTGATAGATAATATAAAGTGTATCGCTTAAACCTTCAAATGAATTGGCATTGATCAGCACATTGGTTGAACTTACAACTAAAAGATTGGCTCCTGCTGGAACGATTCCTCCGGGTGGTTCCAACAAGAAACCGCAGCTTGATATAATTGTCTGATTAAGCTGGTTAGTGATTGTTGGCGCTGAGCACCATCCTAAAAAATTATTGTTCGGCCAATTAAAACTGAGATTGTTAATATCCAAGTTTGTATTCACGCGGATGGTGACCATTTCATTTTCGCCCTCGGGTTCACCACAGGCATCTGCTAATATGGATTCAATCGTGAAACACTGCGCAGATGCTGAAAAGCCAAATAGGAGTATGAGCAGAAAGGTATTCCGAAAAGTCTTCAGCATAAATACTTAACAATAAAATGCCCATAAAGTTAATTAGAATTTAGGGCAGTTTATCATTTCGCGGTAACGAGACTTTGAAGTTGCTATCGTATAGATTACATAAAGCTCCGGTCCTCCCGTGAAAGTCGAGGTGTTTCGAAGATTTGAAGTAGTTACGTCATAGCTAAAGCCAATATCTACTGATGAAATTTCTCCTCGAACACCTAAGATGAAAGCATCGCTGCCAAAACCTCCATTTTCATAGGTTGCTATTCGATATTGAGCACCAGCATAAATTGCGGCATTTTTCATATCGTTTAGCAAAAAACGTACATACGACCCCATATTCAACTCGCTATGTGGTCCTTGTTTTTGATAGAGAATTAAAGGGATTATAGAAATAATCTTGTTATTCAATTCTAATCGAGCGCTGGCATTTGCAGAGTATTTTCGGTACAGAATATCCTCATCATTACTGCCAAAACTAATGTTCGGATTGGCTATGTGAGTTACGGCGAAACCTCCTCCAATACTGTGTTTATCTTGAATATTTACAAAATAATTGAATCCCGCACCAAAATCCATGAATGATTTTCTATTGTAATTGGCAAAATCTATAGGGTCTGAATTATCGTTAAATTCAAACAAACTCCCGTAAACTAAATTCTGTAAGTTTATTTGTTTGGAGACGTAAGCCGATTGAAACCCAAGTCCGATGTAGTGGGTGGCATTTCGTCCTCCGAATTTTTGATTGTATGCAAGATTTAAGCTCACTCCAGTATTCTGAAAGTCACCCTCTCCTTCAATATCTTGATAGAAGCCCAAACCCAAACCAAGGAAATTACCTTTCAATTTTTTTCTAAACAAATTTGCATCTACTGAGGCTGTATACGTAGCATAGGTAGAGTACTGAAACCATTGGTTTCGATAGCTTGCAGACATTCGAATATTATCTTCCATAACGCCCGAAAGAGCAGGATTTAAATTCAAAGGCGATGCCCAATACTGAGACAAATGAAAGTCTTGGGAATACACGATTAAAAGTGTAAAAAGACTAACTGTTATGCTAAGAATCTTTTTCATATTATCTCACTAGTTTAATAATTTGCGCAATAGAATATTTCTGTCCGTCTAAGCCTGTAGCTTCGATAATAGCGGTATATACACCACTCTCAACGGGTTGACCGAGGAAGTAGCCATCCCATCCTGATATCAATTCAGTACTTTTAAACATCCTTCCGCCAAAACGGTCAAATATCTCGAGTGAATATTGATCAATATTTTCACCATAACAACGGAAAATATCATTTCGTCCATCATTGTT
>JAFMKE010000087.1 GCA_017853115.1 Verrucomicrobiota bacterium | reverse complement strand
AAAAAGCGGATTGCAAAAATAAATGAATCTTTTGTTATTTCAAGTGTATCTATAAATTTTTTAATGGTTATTTTTTAATCTACTTTTGCAACTAAATCAATACACTTCAAATAATGAGTATAGTTACTGTAGGAACCGTTGCCTTTGACGCCATCGAAACTCCTTTTGGGAAAACAGATAAGATTGTTGGCGGTGCGGCAACTTATATTGCCTGGGCTGCATCTTATTTTACTTCAGACATCAATATGGTTTCTGTTATTGGTGATGATTTCGATATGGATGAATTGCGTAAGCTTGAAGCGCGAGGTGTAGATACAAAAGGGATTGATATCAAAGATGGGCAAAAGTCTTTTTTTTGGTCGGGTAAGTATCACATGGATATGAACAGCCGGGATACCCTAGCTACCGAACTTAATGTTTTAATGGAGTTCAACCCTATTTTACCTAAAGATTATCAAAACCATGATATTTTGATGCTGGGAAATATCGACCCCACATTACAATTGAGTGTAATCAGTCAGATGGAGCGGCCAAAGCTTGTGGTAATGGACACGATGAATTTTTGGATGGATACCACACCTGAGCAATTGAATGAAGTCATTAAAGAGGTGGATGTATTGACCATTAACGATGCAGAGGCTCGTCAATTGAGTGGTGAATACTCATTGGTTCGGGCGGCCAAGAAAATACTTGCCATGGGCCCTAAGTTTCTGGTAATTAAGAAAGGTGAACACGGTGCATTGCTTTTCCACGAAAACCATGTTTTCTTCGCTCCAGCTCTCCCTTTAGAGGAGGTGTTCGACCCAACAGGTGCAGGCGACACCTTTGCAGGAGGTTTTGTTGGTTGGATTGCGCGTACCAAAGATATTTCTTTTGATAATATGAAGCGTGCTATCATTTACGGAAGCGCCATGGCATCCTTTTGTGTAGAAAAATTTGGAACGGAGCGCCTACAAAATTTAACACAAGAAGAAATCAACGAAAGAGTACAAGACTTTGTTGACTTAGTTCAATTCGATATAGATTTAATTGACTAAACTCTTTTAATAAGTTCTTCAGCGATCTGAATAGCGTTGGTGGCAGCGCCTTTTCGCAGGTTGTCTGCTACTATCCACATATTTAAACTTTTCGGGTATGAAAAATCTTTGCGTACCCTTCCCACAAACACTTCATCCTTGTTTTCTGCAAAGCGAGGCATCGGGTATTCGTTGTTTGTTGGATTGTCTTGAAGTATCACTCCGGGCGTGTTAGAAAGTATTTGTATTACTTCTTCCATACTGAAGTCTGCTTCGAAACTGGCATTAACACTCATGCTGTGTCCGCCTACAACGGGCACGCGAACTACAGTGGCTGTGACATCTATAGTGTTATCGTTATAAATCTTGCGTGTTTCGTTGTACAGTTTCATTTCCTCGCTGGTATATCCATTGGCTTCAAAGTCTCCGCCGTGCGGCAAGCAATTTAAATCAATAGCGTGGGGATAAACCATAGACGCTTCCCGTCCTTCGCGCTCTGCATACAGCTGTTCGACCGCTTTAACACCGGTGCCTGTCACAGATTGATAGGTAGAAACGACTAGGCGATTAATGCTATATTTTTTATGTAATTGAGCTAAAGCAACTACCATCTGAATTGTAGAACAGTTGGGATTGGCAATAATTTTATGTTCAGGTTTAATGGCGTCCATGTTTATTTCTGGCACAACCAATGGCACAGTGTTGTCCATGCGCCAAGCTGATGAATTGTCTATAACCACACAACCCACTTCAGCAAAGAGTGGGGCATATTTTTTTGAACTGCTTCCACCTGCCGAGAATATGGCAATATCTGGTTTAGATGCAATAGCATCCTCAACGCTTATACAGGAATATTCTTTGCCTTTGCAAAACAGTTTTTTTCCTACAGACGCTTCCGATGCGGCCACAATCAATTCATCATAAGGAAAATTTCGTTGTTCAAGGACTTGTAACATTACATTACCCACCATACCGGTTGCTCCAATAATTGCTAGCTTCATTTCACTCAATTGTCCAACAAAATTACAAGGATTCATCTAATTTTCTCGCGATATTTTTTGAGATAAACGGAAATGTATGAAGAATTTTATTTGCCTGGTTTTACTGAACACCCCCATGCTTTTATTAGCACAATTGAGTGATGATTTTAATGATAGCTCGCTATTCAACTATCCTGTTTGGTTGGGGGATGTAGATAGTTTTGAGTTGATAAACCAGCGTTTACATTTGAATGCCCCAAACAATTCTTCAGAAAGTTATTTGTCAACGGGTTGGGATGGGGCGGTTAATGGCGAGTGGGTGTTTGATGTTTTTATGGATTTTAATCCATCAGCTTCGAATAAAGCGCTAATTTATCTAATGAGCAATGATGCCAACCTAAAGGGACCCCTTCAAGGATATTTTGTTATGGTTGGCAACGGCAACGATGAGGTAAGTCTTTATAAGCAAGATGGAACAAATAGATCGATGCTTATTGATGGACAGGATGGGCTGTTGTCCTCTGGTCAAGTGAATGTGCGCATCAAAGTGACACGGGATAATTTCGGATATTTTGAACTGTATACCGATACTTCCTTGTCTGGCAATTGGCACCTTGAGGGTGCTTTTTTCGACAATCAATTTATGCAAGGGCAATACTTTGGTCTTCTGTGTGATTATACCGCTACGCGATCAGATCAGTTTTGGTTCGATAATGTTTTTGCGAATACTATCCCATACGTCGATAATCAAGCGCCACAACTATGGAGTTTTAATGTTGCGGATAGATATCATATTGAGTTAGAGTTTAATGAGGTCCTAGATAGCACCTACGCATCTTCCAGCTTTTTACTGAACAATATATGGTTGCCTTATGAGGTGAGTTATGATAACAATCGCCTAATGATGGGTTTTAGTAGTCCTTTTCTGCTTGATACTACGAATACGCTTTTTCTTAGCGTGCAAGATGAGGCGAATAATACAAGTGACACCCTACTAAGCTTTACTTTGCATCCTGCGGTTTCTTTAGGTGGCTTGCGAATTAATGAAATTTACCCAGATGAATCACCCAGTTTTGGTATGCCCGATGCTGAATTTATTGAGTTGCGAAACACATCATTAGACAGCATACAACTCAACACACTTTTCTTGGCAGACCAATCCGACACCTTTGCTTTACCTTATTGTGTTATAGCTCCTGGTGATTTACTCGTATTGTGCAAGACCAGCGACGTGAATGATTTTAACATGTTTGGGGCATGTCTTGGTGTGCCTAATTTTCCATCTTTGAATAATACGGGTGAAGAACTTATGATTTTAGACAACTACAAGCAAATCGTGGACAGCGTTCATTATTCGACAGCCTATTACAGGGAAACTTATGATGATTATGGCAATCTAAAATCTTCTGGAGGGTATAGTTTAGAACGCACAAACCAAACTAGCCCCTGTAGGGGAAGGTATAATTGGTTTCCTAGTGAGTCTAGCTTGGGTGCAACACCCGGGAATTGGAACACTGTGGATAGTGTAAATTATTTCTCTCTCAATCAAGCAGTGGAAGAAGTGATCATTGAAAATGATACAACCTTGCATGTTTACTTTGAAGAGCCTCTTCTAGATTTGGATGAAAACAATGTTACCATATTCGACGCAGAGGTGGAGCAGGCGTTTCGATATGATAAATATTCTGCCTATATCTTATTGAATGAACCACTCGGACCTAACCGCGAATATTTATTGCGGGTTGACCAACTAATTGATTGTTATGGGAATCAGGTCCCAAGTTTCGAAAGCTCGTTCTTTTATTTTACAGACATGCAGCCGGGCGACATAGTTATCAATGAAGTTTTATTTAATCCGCATACGGGAGGTGTTGATTTTATTGAGCTATATAACTCGAGCGACAAGCTTTTGTTATTAGAAGATTTTGTGTTTCAAGAGTTTGGTGTTTGGTATCCTCAGGAAGTATTGGAGCAGGACCCAATAGAGAAGCAATTGATTCAGCCAAACAGTTATCATGTTTTTACAACAGACAGCACGAATGTACTATTAAACTATACGGTCAATGAGCCTGATTGGCTTCATGAGCAAGCTATTCCCAACCTGCCGGACGATGAGGGAATAATAGTGCTACGCTCACCTGAAGGAATAGTGGTGGATAGCGTCTATTATCGATCCTCGTGGCATTTAGCCGCTTTAGACATACAGGATGGGTTTAGTTTAGAAAGAATCCATGCGCGTTTATCAAGCTTGGATAAGGAAAACTGGCATTCGGCGGCACAGACATATGGAGGAGCAACACCTACAGCAAAAAATTCTCAATCGTATGACGGGGTGTTGGATGGTAAATTTAGCATTCAGTCTGAAATCTTTTCTCCAGATAATAATGCTTACGAAGATTACTGCCTGATAATTTATGAACCCGAAGAGCTTGGCCAGTTTGTAGAGTTAAACGTGTATGATTATCAAGGCCGCTTAGTTCGCAATTTAGCGCAAAATCAACATGCTGGTAAATACAACACCTGGCGATGGGATGGTTTGGATATGAATTATGAATTATCGCCCATCGGAATATATGTCGTTGTATTAGAATCCTTTGATGAGGGCGGAAGGAAAAGAAAATATAGGGAACGGGTTGTTTTGGCTCTCCCATTTGAATGAGAATGAGTAGAATTAAGCCAAGATTTAAGTATTTAAAATAAGAGAATCACTTACCTTTGTATTTCAAAATAGCCCGGGTGGAGAAACTGGTAGACTCGCCATCTTGAGGGGGTGGTGGCAGCAATGCCGTGCAAGTTCGAATCTTGTTCCGGGCACTATTTTTTGATAAAGGATTTCATAGCAAATCCTTTTTTCGTTTCAATACGCAGATAATAGTTGCCAGCGGTCAACCCGCTAATATTGATATTTTCACTGTTTTTTATTTCAAGGATTTCTTGACCTAATAAGTTTAGCACTAGAACACTTAATATTTTAGGTTCACTTTTCAAATAGATATAATCCTCGCTGGGATTGGGAAATACGGTGATGTTCGAAGCAATGTCTTGTGCTTTAATTCCCACATAATTTTCATCGAATTTTATATTTAGAACAGGCGAAAAATCGGGATCTGAGGTGTTGTTAAATCGTATGAATCCGTCCGAGGTGTTTGTGCTTTGTATAAGTAACTGACACGGGGCGTTGGCAGGGATAGCATTTACTGCATCAGCGGGGATTTTTATTCGCACCCAACGACCAATATCGTTGGTGTTGCCAAACACACACGGTGCATTAAACCATTCCGTGGCTGCATTCCAGTCGGCAGGGTCAAGGTCCCTGCTTGAGCCAAAACTTCCTGTAACAATGCCGATTTCAAGTTCAGTGTTCAAAGGGTTGTTTCCAGATATATTTTCGATTTGTAAGAACAGTTCGGCCGCTTCTACCTCGCTCCACATTAGGTCGTTTGTGTTGAAGTCAATTAGCATTTGATATATCTCACCACTTTCCTGGCCGATCTTTAACTCGTTGCTTGTGTTTTGCAGATTACTTACGCTTCCGCTGAAGTTTGATTCATTGAACAGGTATTGATCATCCATAAAAAACTTATGATAAAACTTTTGCGTGTGATAGCTGATCAAATCGCGGTAGCCTTGAGGTGATAGGTGAAAGCAATCGCGGGTAATTCCGAAATAATCGCGCATGGAGTTTTGCGGAGATGGGTAGCTTGGGTCACCAAAAGGTAGACTTTGTGTAAATGGCGGATAGCTCCCACCAGGAGCCACAGCTAAAGGTGTAGTTTGTCCAAATGTGTATTGAAGCAAACCCGGCACTTTAAAAAATTCGACTTGTGGATCTGCGGCGGCATAATCCTCTATGAGTTCCGAGAAGTCATTTAATATAGTATTAATCTGTAAAAAACTTGGAAAACCCATACCAGACCAGGTGCCGTAGAACGGGTGAGCATTTCCGAGCGGATTGTTGTCAACCAGCACCTCTTCGAAATTTGGATATACATAGCCACTAAAAACTACTTTTATTCCTGGTTTTAGTGTTTTAAGAAAACGAATAATTGAGTCGGTTTGTCCGTATACCTCATCAACTAAATCGTCGAGTTCGGCTTGTGTAAAATTGACATCCCACTGGCCAAGTACATCATTTCCAGCAATACTTAAATGCACGACATCTATATCCGGGGTGTTGTTTATAATATTGCGAATTTCTGTTTGCATGTTAGGCTCGAGAAAGTCAGTTGTTCGTGCGCCATTTACAGCCACCTCGACATTAGTGTAAAATTTTACATTGGAATGTCCCCATCGTTCAAAGACTTCGTTCAGGGTTCCATCGACCCCCATAAAAAAAGCCCAGCTATCTCCGATAAGCAAGGCGCGTGTTTCATCTTGTTCGCTGCATTGAGCAAAGGAGTTTATGGTGAATATTTGCACAAAGCCAAACAATAAAATAGCAAAACGCATGAGATTAAATTTAAGTTAAACTAAGATAGTAAAATTGTAAGTTTTTTGAATCACCTTGTCTTAATCCTGGTTGCGATTATCGTCGGTTAATTTTTCCTTCCCTTTTGCTATTTTTGTAGGATGATAAAAAGAAATATCTATACCGAAGAACATGAGATTTTTAGACAATCCGTACGTGATTTCGTAGCCAAAGAGATTACCCCATTTAATGAACAATGGGAGAAGAATAAAATGGTAAGTCGTGAATCGTGGCAAAAATTGGGAGAAGCGGGCTTCTTGTGTATGCAGGCACCGGAGGAATATGGGGGTTTAGGTATTACAGATTTTAAATACAACACAATTTTTGCTGAAGAGCTGGGCTTAACCGGTTGCGCCGGTCCTGCGGTAGGCTATCCCTTGCATAATGATATAGTTTTCCCGTATATCCACCATTACGGTCAGGAGGCTTTGTTGGAAAAAGTTGTGCCGGGTTGCGTTAGTGGAGAAATTATTTTGGCTATCGCTATGACTGAGCCTGGCGCGGGAAGCGATTTACAAGGCATGCGCTCAACCGCAGAAGATAAGGGCGACCACTATCTTTTGAATGGAAGTAAAACCTTTATCACGAATGGTTATTTGTCGGATGGAGTTGTAGTTGCCGCCAAAACAGATCCTAGTAAAGGCGCAAAAGGAATTAGTTTGTTTTATGTTGACGCGCACAGCGAAGGTTTTAGTAAGGGTAAGCCTTTTGAAAAAGTGGGTTTACATGCACAAGACACATGTGAATTGTTCTTTGAAAATGTAAAAGTACCCAAAGAAAACCTGCTTGGTGAAGAGGGGAAAGGGTTTACTTATCTAATGACAGAATTGGCTCAGGAACGGTTAATTGTGGCAATTGGTGCGATAGCGCAAGCGGAAAATGCTTTGCAAAAAACTATTGCCTATGTGAAAGAAAGAAGTGCTTTTGGAACCACGGTGGATAAATTTCAAAACACACGATTTAAGATTGCTGAAATGGCCACAGAAGTGCAGGTTGGCCGCGTTTTTTTAGATAGATGTGTAGAGTTGCATTGTGCTGGAAATTTAGATCAGGAAACGGCTTCTATGGCGAAGTATTGGTTAACGGATTTACAATACAAAATCGCCGAAGAGGGATTACAGCTACACGGCGGTTACGGTTATATTTGGGAATATGATATTGCCCGAGCTTGGGCCGATAGTCGAGTGCAGCGTATTTATGCAGGCACCAATGA
>JAFMKE010000086.1 GCA_017853115.1 Verrucomicrobiota bacterium | reverse complement strand
TTGAAGGAAAGCGACTCATTCAATCGCGGCTAAAAGATAAGCTCCCTTATTACCTCACTTAGAGTCAATATCTTATATTTTTAGTCGTTACGTGGTAAAAAAAATGTTCAAGCATGATGCCTTGGGTGAAACTGAGCAATAGTTTCTTGGAGATAGCTTTGGTCTAGGTGAGTATAAATTTCTGTGGTGGTGATCGACGAATGACCAAGCATTTCTTGCACTGCTCGAAGATCGGCGCCTCCCTCAATTAAATGCGTAGCAAATGAATGCCGAAAGGTATGCGGACTAACATTCTTTTTTATACCCGAATGGCGGATAGCTTCTTTGATAATGTAGAATATCATTACTCGGCTAAGACTACTTCCTCGTCTATTCAGAAATACGGTTGATTCATGTCCTTTTTTTATCGGAATATGAACCCGCACTTCTTCTATGTACATCTTGATAAACTTTTGCGCTTCACGACCAATAGGGATAAGCCGTTCTTTATTTCCTTTACCTATCACTTTGATAAAGTCAGCATCAAAAAAGAGATGGGCGCGTTTGAGATTTGTAAGTTCAGATACACGGACACCACAGCTATACAGTGTCTCAATAATTGCGCGATTCCGTATACCTTCATCTGTACTCATGTCAATACTTTCAATTAGCTGCTGAATTTCCTGATATGATAGTGTGTCGGGTAGTTTTCTACTTAATTTCGGCGCTTCTATCAGTTCGACTGGATTTTCTTTTACAATATTTTCTAAATTTAAAAATTTGTAAAAACCCTTTAAGCCTGAGATTATTCGCGCTTGGGAATGTTCATTTAAGCCGAGTTCATGTAGGAATTTCAAGAAGGCTTGAATATCTTTCTTAGATAAGTGCTTGAAACTTTTATTGGCTAATTCAATATCCATATATTGAAGAAGTTTTCGAACATCTCGCGCGTAATTATCTATCGTGTTCTTCGAACTACCTTTCTCCAATTTTAAGTAATTGGTGAAGTCTTGGATGTATTCTTCTTCAATAGTCATTTAATACCTAAATTTACAAAGTATGCCACAAATTAATACCAAATATGAAAAAAGTACTAATTCTTAACGGACCGAACTTAAATCTTCTTGGAAAGCGTGAAAAAGACATCTATGGCGATATGTCTTTTGAAGAGTTTTTTAGGGATATCAAAGAATTGTACGCGGGGGAAGTTGAATTGCGGTATGTACAAAGTAATGTAGAGGGAGAGCTTGTTAATGCTTTGCAGGAATATGGATTTTCTTATCATGGGATAATTCTGAATGCTGGTGGATATACGCATACATCAGTGGCTATTCGAGATGCAATCGCAGCGATTTCCACTCCGGTCATCGAGGTTCACATTTCGAACATCTATGCGCGCGAAGAATTTCGGCAGCACTCTTTGTTATCTGCAGTTTCTAAAGGAGTGATAGCCGGTTTTGGCTTAGAAAGTTATGTTTTGGCCTTGGATAGCTTAATGAGTTAACTAGGCGTACATAGTGGCCTTAACGGCATCAACGACACGTTTAACTGATGGTAGGTAGGCATCAACCAAGTTAGGCGCATAGTGCATGTTTGCGTCTGCGCCATTGATTCTTTTGATTGGTGCATCTAAATAATCGAAAGCATGCTTTTGGATCTGGAAACTTATTTCTGACGAAATACTGCCAAAAGGCCAAGACTCATCAACTACAACCAATCGATTTGTTTTCTTAACGGATTCTACAATTGTAGGAAAGTCTAACGGACGTATCGTTCGAAGGTCAATTACTTCGGCTTGAATACCCTCCTTGGCTAAAGCTTCAGCACTTTCTAAAGCAACTTTCATCATTTTATTAAATGATACAATCGTTACATCTGTACCCGTTCTTTTGATATCTGCTTTACCTATTGGAATCAGATACTCTTCTTCAGGGACTTCACCCATATCACTATACATAAGCTCAGATTCCATGAAAACAACAGGGTCTTCATCACGAATCGCACTTTTCAACAAGCCTTTGGCGTCATAAGGATTGGAAGGACTAATTACTTTCAGTCCTGGGGTATTAGCCATCCAACTTTCAAAGGTTTGTGAGTGGGATGCGCCTAATTGACCCGCAGATCCAGATGGTCCACGAAATACAATAGGGCAGTGGAATTGGCCGCCGCTCATGCTGTGAATCTTAGCTGCGCCATTGACGATTTGATCAAAAGCCAGCACGGCAAAATTCCAGGTCATAAATTCGACAATCGGTTTAACACCATTCATAGCTGCACCTGTTGCAATTCCAGCGAATCCCAATTCAGAAATTGGTGTATCGATTACTCGCTTAGCCCCAAATTCATCTAACATACCTTGACTAACTTTATAGGCGCCATTGTATTCCGCAACTTCTTCGCCCATTAAGAAAACCAACTCATCTCTGCGCATCTCTTCAGTCATCGCTTCTCTCAAGGCATCTCTAAATCGTATTTCTCTCATTTTCTTTCATTTGGAATTTCAAAGATAAGTGCTTTGCATTAATTTATTAATATGAATCTACTAACTAATAATAAGTCATGAGTCTATCGATTATGTATTTCAAACAATTCTTAACAAGGCTTGTTTAATTGCGCCTGAGAATTGTTATATATTTGTTGCCAAATCTAATTAGATGTCAGAAGAACAAAAAAAACAAGGCAATCAGATTAATATCGAACTGACGGAAGAAATTGCTGACGGAATTTATTCCAATTTGGCCATAATTTCTCACTCGCAATCCGAGTTTATTGTTGATTTCGTGCGCGTTCTACCAGGCGTTCAAAAGGCTAAGGTGAAGTCGAGAATCATTTTAACCCCTCAACATGCCAAGCGCTTATATAAGGCTTTATCGGATAATATCGATAAGTTTGAAAATCACCACGGTGAAATAGAGGATAATGATGTATTGCCGGGTATGCCAATGAATTTTGGAGGAAATACAGCACAAGCTTAAGGAAATAGGGCATGAAGTTTTTATACCCGAACTTCCTCTGGGCGCTATTTTTCCTAGCCGTGCCCATTATCATACACCTCTTTCATTTTCGCAGGTATCAACGTGTATTGTTTTCCAATACCCAATTTTTAGCGGAATTAAAGGATGAGCAGGCAACGAAAAACAAGCTAAAGCACCTGCTAGTGCTACTGATTCGCTTATTGGCTATCTTGTTTTTGGTACTGGCATTTGCCCAACCGTTCATTCCGAAAAACAAAGAAACTTCTCAAGAACTTAAGGCGGTATCTATTTATTTAGATAACTCATTTAGCATGCAGGCTGAAGGTAATGGATACATCCTATTTGATGAAGCAAAAACCACCGCAGAGCGAATTATTGAAGGATATGGCGAAAACAATCGATTTCATTTAATAACAAACGATTTTGAAGCAAAGCATCAGCGTTTGTTAGATAAATCAGCATGCTTGAATCAACTAGAACAAGTTAGCATAAGTCCCGCATCTCAGCAGAAAAACCTTGTTTTAGATAAGCAAAAAAACATACTGAAAGATTTTGAAGGGATTAAGCATATTTACCATTTATCGGATTTCCAACGTTCAAATGAATTGTTTAATCCCGATAGCTCGTTAAACTTAAATGTGGTCAAATTTACTCCGTCAAATATTAGAAATCTAAGCGTAGAAACTGTCTATTTTGAAAATCCTGTTCAGTTAATCGGACAGCAGAATAAGTTGATTGTCAAGTTTCGAAACCAGAGTGAAGAGGAGCAGATTGGTAGTTTTCAGTTGGCGATCAACGGGGAAACAAAATCAGTGGGTAGTTATAAGATTGCTGGAAACGCCGAAACATTCGATACCATTGTGTTTACGATAAACGATGTAGGGTGGAATGAAGGTCGTTTGAGTCTCAACGACTACCCCTTAAACTTTGATGATGATTTTTTCTTTACTTTTTTAGTGGAGGGTCAATTGAATGTTTACACGATTTTCGAAGAAGATGGGAATAAGTATCCTTCAGCTGTTTTTTCTGATAATACCCTGGTTAGTTATTCATCAGATCTTGTAAATGCCGTAGATTACAGGAAGATTAGTGAACAGCAGGTAATAATCTTGAGTAATTTAAAAAGTATTCCAAGTGGACTTGCTGAATTGCTTAAAGATTATGTCGAAACGGGTGGTCAGCTTTTTATCATTCCGCACAATCGGATAGAGTTTAACAGTTATAACTTGTTGTTTGCCAGTTTAAATGCAGGAAAAGTATTGGATAGAGTTGAAAGTCCGCGTAAAGTAAGTTCGGCCAACTTTAATCACTCGATTTTTGAGGATATTTTTCAAGAAACTCCCAAAGATTTAACGCTACCAAAGGTCAAATTGTATTATGAACTTGCCAGAAGCATGGACCAAGAGTTAGTGATGAGTTTTAGTGACAGATTGCCTTTTTTAAGTTCGGTTACTTATGGCCAAGGCACATCTTACTTCCTTTCAAGTCCTTTAGGTGAAGAATACAATGATTTTACGCAACAGGCCGTATTCGCCCCCATTTGTTTTCGAATGGCAGTTTTAGGAGCCAAAAGTGTTTACACGAATTATACTATTCAGGCACAAACGAAGCTTACACTAAATGAGATGCCTGAAAGTTCGGAAGGTATCCTACGCATGGGAAATAATAAAACCGAAAGAATCCCTTCCAAGTCAATACTTAATGGCAATATGGTCTTGAGTTTACCGGGTGCTGATTTGGAAAATGGATTTTACGAACTTCGAGATGATGCGAATGAATTATTAGCAAAAATGGCATTAAACTATGATCGAATTGAGGGGGATTTAGATTTTTATAGTTATGAAGAGCTCAATGACTTTTATGCCAATAGCTCGGTAAATATTTTGGCAAATAACCTAGCTCAGATTAAAGAGCATGTAAAACAAATGGAGGATGGTCAGTCATTTTGGAAGTTATGTGTTATTTTAGCATTGTTTTTTCTTGCTTTAGAAATACTGATACTCCGATTTTTATCCAGTTAAAGGAAAAGTATGCTACTGAAATCCATTAAAATTTTTGATAAACAGTCAAAATACCACTTGCAAAAAGTGGATATACTTTTTGAGTCGGGAGTGATAAAGGAAATAGGCTTTAATTTAAAAGCTCCCCCAAAAGCCAAGGAGATACAAAAAGATTCTTGGTGTATTTCACCCTCCTGGGTGGATGCGAATTTTCATGTTTTTCAACCAGGTAATGAATACCGTGAAGATTTTAATTCGGGCTTTCAGGCAGCGGCACGAGCGGGTTTTGGTTATCTAGCTGTGATGCCCAACACCAACCCACCAGTTGATAATAGCTCGCGTTTAGCCTTTGCACAACAAGCAGTAAAATCGATGCTCAGTGATATCGTTCAATTGGGAGCTGTAAGTCAAGGAATAAGCGGAAAAGACATTGCAGAACTTTATGACATGTATCAGCACGGTGCAATTGCCTTTACCGATGGTTCTGAAAGTATACAGGATGCTGGCTTGATGGAGCGAGCATTGTGGTACGTGAAAAAGTTCGATGGACTAATAATGAATAGTCCAGATGATAAGAACATTTCTCTGAAAGGACAGATGAATGAAGGTGTTAACAGCACGCGATTGGGACTTTCAGCTGCACCTAAGCTTGCAGAAGAATTAATGGTGGCAAGGGATTTATATTTACTCGAACATACCGGTTCGCGCTTGCATTTTACAGCTTTATCAACAGCCCAATCCGTAGAATTGGTGAGGAAAGCAAAGAAAAAGGGCTTGAAGGTAACAGCTGGGGTTAATGTGGCCAATTTGTTTTTTAAAGACGAAGAATTGCTTGCCTACGACACCAACTTTAAAGTTAAGCCGCATTTAAGAGAACTGGAGGATGTTAAGGCCTTGCTAAAAGGACTGAAGGATGGAACCATTGATGTAATTAATAGTGGTCATACGCCACTGCATCAGGACGAGAAAAAAGTGGAATTCGACCATGCTGAATTTGGGATGAGCACGATTGATTGTACTTTTGAAGCAGCTCGAACGGCAACAAATAAAGTTCTATCTGAAGAAGAATTGATAGAAAAGTTCACCAATGCTTATTCCATATTGACAATGCCAAGACCGAAAATTGAGGTAGGTCAAAAAGCCGATTTTACCCTATTTAACCTCGATAGTAAGGCAGTATTTAAGGAAGAAGATATCTTGTCTCGGGGAAAGAATAATCCATTCATTGACAATAATTTACAAGGTTTAGTTTATGGCTTGATTAAGGGGTCTAAAACGAATATGGTATGAATAGTTTAACACAGACCTTTTTGAAATGGGGATTACTCGGTGGAATTGCTTCTGCTTCTGTGGGCTTGATCCTGTTTCTGCTTAATATCGATTCGACATCTTGGATTAGCTATGTCAGTATCGGTATTTTAATTGCTGTATTAATCGCAGGTTCTTATGAATATCGAGACAAACTCGTAGGGGGCTTTGCAAATTTCAAGCAATTACTAGGTTTTGCTATGAAGATTGTCTTAGTATATGCATTGTTTACTTCTTTATGGTCAATTGTATACATGGAGTTTATTGATACTGAATTGGTAGGTCGCATGTTGTTGGAAACAGAGATTAATTTGGAGAATCAAGGCTTATCAGATGAACAGATAGATCAAACCATGGAAATTACTGTAAAAATGATGAAAGCGCCATTCTTCTTTTTGGTAAGTTTATTTAATACCGCGCTTTTGGGTTTAATGATAAGTCTGCTGTCTTCTTTAATTTTACGGAAAGCGAAACCCGAGGAGCTAATTGTTAAAGAGAAATTGTCCGAGTAATATGCAGGTGTCATTGGTTATACCATCATACAATGAAGAAGAGAGTTTAGCTGAGTTGCACACTTGGATAAAGCGTGTCATGGATGAGCATAAGCTCAGTTACGAAATTGTGTTTGTTGATGATGGGAGCAAGGACAAAACATGGGATGTTATAGAGCAATTGGCCAATGAAAACTCGAATGTTCGCGGTATCAAGTTTCGAAGAAATTACGGCAAAGCTGCAGCTTTGCATACGGGATTTCAAGCAGTACAAGGCGACGTCGTAATAACTATGGACGCTGATTTGCAGGATAGTCCGGATGAAATTCCTGCTTTGTACAAAATGATTACAGCGGAGGGATATGACCTGGTAAGTGGATGGAAGAAAAAGCGTTATGACCCAATTACAAAAACGATTCCGACTAAGTTGTATAATGGTGTCACTCGATTGATGTCAGGAATTCAACTGAATGATATGAATTGCGGCTTAAAAGCGTATAAGCGAGAAGTAGTTAAAAGTATTGAAGTATACGGAGATATGCATCGATACATACCGGTTCTGGCAAAAAAGGCTGGATTTAATAAAATTGGAGAAAAAGTGGTTCATCATCAGGCCAGAAAGTATGGTGAAACTAAGTTTGGTTTGGAACGATTTGTCAATGGCCCACTCGATTTAATGTCGGTGCTTTTTATGACTCGTTTCGGAAAACGTCCTATGCATGTTTTCGGTTTCTTGGGTGGATTGATGTTTGTCTTAGGCTTGTTTTTTACAGCTTGGGTTTTAATTCAAAAAGCCTTGTACGTGTTTTGGCATGTAGGAATCAAGCCACCTTTGGTTACGGATAATGTCATTTTCTATTTGGCATTGGTAAGTATGATTGTCGGAACTCAGTTATTTCTTGCAGGATTTGTAGGTGAACTGATTGTTCGGACTGCTACAGATCGTAATGATTATTTGGTAGAGAAAGAAGTCTAGAATGGGTATTATCGCTAGACAAAGTATTAAGGCAAGTATTGTTGGCTT
>JAFMKE010000012.1 GCA_017853115.1 Verrucomicrobiota bacterium | reverse complement strand
TTAATGCTTAACTATCTTTTTGGTATACTGGAATTGTCCAGTACTTATTTCGAGTATATAAGATCCTTTAGCCAACTGGCTCGTTTCGAGTCTTGCGTACTTTAATCCTTCTGTGCGATCATTAATCGTTTCTTTGTGAATTTGTTTACCCGCGATATCGTACATGCTTAGGCTTATAAGTTCCTCGTTAAATTGATAGTATTGGATAAGCACCTCAACATCGAAAGGATTCGGGTAAACGCCCATCACGGCAAAATCTGTATTTAGTGCGTATTGAACACTCGTTGTATCTTGAATAGTATCTGCAGTTATCGAAATCCAATATACGATGGTATCACAAAGCACTGGAGTTGAATTATCACAGGCATAAAAAATCAAGGTGTCAATGCCTTCAAAATTCGGCGAAGAAGAGTAGCTCAGACAAGTATCTCCGAATATTAAAGCATTGTTGGTGCCTAAATTAATAAGATTGCTATTCACAATAGGGCCTTGCAAATCGTCGAAACCCAAACAATTACTGAGTAATTCTCCAGATTCACCGAACAATTCTACATAGCTTGTATTATTGAAGCCTGCAATTTGAAATTCTAAAACCAAGGTGTCACAAATTCCCAAGGAGTCGCATGCGATTAAGCTGATATAGTCAATACCGCTAAAAGAAGTATCTGGTATATACGTAAAACAAAGGTTGGAGTCGATAGAAAAAGAACCTACGCCTAAATCCTCCGAATACAAGCTATCAATCCCCCCAACTAAGTCAGTAAACACTATACAATCAACAACGGTGCTATCATTGGTAATTGCATATGTCGCAGTATCTGCGTTAGCAGCAGCTTGTATATTTATTTGCACCACTACCGTATCACAATCATTTGGGTTGGCTGTTTGGCAAACAGTTGTTGTGAAATAATCAGTGCCGTAATAATTAGCTAGAGCTTGATAATCGAAGCAAAGCTGGTTAAGGTTTGCTGTTCCAAAATCGGGATTATCAATAATGGTAGTAGTCAAACTCGGGCATGCATTAGCGACATTAACAATACATTCGTTAAGAAAAAGGTTTTCAATACTTGAAACAACGACTGTATCCACGAGCAAAGCGAAAGGTATATTTTGTAAAGCCGATGATGGTGGTATGGGTGCTCCACCTGTTATTGGACTAATCGAGCCAGAAGCCTGCGTCATATTTGAGGATCCTGAATTGGTATAGTATGAAGGACCTGGCGTTTCAGAACTATCGATGGATTCCACATTAACCCACACAAAATCGCCTTGTGCTTTATTTCCATCGACGGTTAAAACCATATAACCATGTTCGGAAAGATTAACATACTCCACATGAGGATTAAAAAGGCTTACGAGCCCCCCTACGCCATTTAGAACATCTAGACCAGGAGAAGTAACAGAAGTAACAACAAATTCCACTGCTGCCGTACCGGTGGAGTTGCCGGGAACATTATTTACCCAAGCAGTATGTATATCTCCTGTTAGTACCACAGGGTTTTGAATGTTGTTGTTTTCAATATAATTGATTAATCGGTTACGTTGAGAATTGTAACCATCCCATTGGTCAGCATTTACAGGTGTTCCAAAAATTTCAAGTGGCGCCATCATTACTTGCTGGCAAATCACTTTCCATTGTGTGCTATTGTCACTAAGTCTATTCTCCAGCCAGGTAAACTGATCATCTCCCAACAACTTATGGTTGTTATTGTTGGTTTGGCCCAAATTCTGTTCATCTCTTCCCCAAAGTCGAGAATCTAAAACAATTAAATCGAGCAAACTGCCGTAACGCAAGTTTCTCCATATTTTTACGTCATCGTTGGGGTCTGGATTGCGAAGTGGCATATATTCCTTGTAGGCTTGAGTTCCACTTATTTTTCTGTTTATCCAAGGGCCCTCAGATCCTGAGCTGTGATTTTGAGCACCATCTTTATAGGCATCGTTGGCGGTTTCATGATCATCCCAAGTGGTTATAAAGGGGTGAATCTGATGCACTCGTTGCAGTTGGTCATCTAATTTGTAATGTGAATGACGAATTCTATAATCACTTAGTGTAATTATCTCATTGGTTGGCTCATATGTTCTGCCTTGGTCGGTTACCACAGCCGTATTATAACCACCAGTTTCATATTCATAGATATAATCTCCGAGGTGAATAACCGCATCTAAGTCGTTTCTTTTGGCCATGCTTCCATAGGCGTTGAAAAATCCGTGCTCATAGCTGCTGCATGAAGCTACAGCAAATCTTGCCTCAGTTCCACCTGTTGCGGGCGCAGTTTTCGTTCGACCAATTACCGAGTTTTGCCCTAAAGCCTTAAACACGTAGTAGTAATAGGTAGCCGGTTGTAAACCGCAGATGTCTAGTTTTACGGTGTAGTCACTGAGTGAATCTGCCGTGGTTTGTCCAAAATTTATGATATTAGTGAAATTCACATCCGTAGCTACTTGCCAGTAAACTGGAATCTCCGACACATTACCAGTTGGTGGAGTAACTTTTGTCCATAGAATCACTTGATCAGATAAAGGATCACCCGAGGCAACTCCATGAAAAAATGGTGCTTGACCTGCTTTCAGTGTAGTTCTGGATTCCTGTGCCTGCACGGAAAAAATTACAAATATTCCTGCAAGGACTAATAGTTGTTTAAATAGGGGCATAGCAGTTCATTTTAAGCATTGAAGATAAGGAGAATTAAGAATACTTGAATATTAATAATCGGTTAAATAACTGGCTTTGTACGGATAGCGATCGAGGTATAATTTTTTGATATGCACATACATGATATCACGCAATTCATCCAGATTTTCACCAGTTTCTGCAGAGATAAAAACCGCTTCATTATTACTTTTTGCCATCCAGCTTTGTTTGAGCTCGTGGAGCAGTTCTTTTCTTATTTCTTCTGGCAGATGCTCATCAAAATGTCTTTCTCTGTACAAATCTATTTTATTGAAGACGATAATCTGGGTTTTATTCTCCGCTTTGAGCTCTTGCAAAGTTTCATTAACTACATTGAACTGATCTTCGAAATTGGGATGAGCTATATCTACAACATGGAGTAATATATCACTCTCTACAGCTTCATCTAAGGTTGATTTGAAACTTTCCACTAAGTGGTGAGGAAGTTTACGAATGAACCCTACCGTATCAGAAAGAAGGAAAGGTACATGGTTAAGCACCACCTTTCTCACTGTAGTATCTAAGGTCGCGAATAGCTTATTTTCTGCAAAAACATCTTCTTTACTCAAGGCACGCATTAGCGTAGATTTGCCAACATTGGTATAACCTACCAATGACACCCGGATCATTCCATCTCGGTTCTTTCGCTGGGTGAGATTTTGTTTATCAATCGTTTCCAGTTTTGCCTTGAGTTTGGCGATATTCTGTTTGGCAATACGTCGATCCGTCTCAATTTCTTTTTCACCCGCACCTTTCATTCCGATACCTCCCTTCACACGGTCTAAGTGCTGCCACATCCCCTTCAGTCGGGGTAGTAAGTATTGCAGCTGAGCGAGCTCTACTTGAGTTTTGGCTTGTAAGGTTTGTGCACGCTGTGCAAAGATGTCCAAAATCAGCATACTTCGATCAAGCACTTTGCATTTGAGTTCTTTTTCTATGTTCCTTTGCTGAGAAGGGGTAATTTCATCATCAAAGATGACCATATCTATGTCGTAGGCCTTAACAAAGGTCTTAATTTCCGCAAGTTTACCGCTTCCTACATACGTTCTCTTCTCCGGGTGGTCTAGTTTTTGCCAAAACTTTTCTTCGGTCTGAGCCCCTGCCGTTTCAGCAAGGAATTCGAGCTCATCAAGATACTCCTTTAACTGCTGTTCGCTTTGTTTTTTAGTAACTAAACCTACCAAGACAGCTCGTTCTATTCGATGGTCTTCTACTTGATGAATTTTATCTTTTGGCATTCACTGATTTTTAATTTTCTCGTTATGCAAAGTTCCACTTTTCGTTAAGAAAGTCGTAATATAGAGGTAATTTTATAATCATTTAAGTTAAAGAACCCATGGACAAAAACACCCCTGTTTCCCATTTAATGACCAAGAAGGTAATTGTGGCCGATTTGAAGACCAAATTCGAGAATGCTTTAACCTTATTTTTAGATTATCACATTTACCATTTACCTGTAGTATTTGATGATAAATTGCTTGGCATATTTAGCATGACTGATGCCCTTAAATTTTATAGAAGTGGAGCGGACGTTAGTTCTTTTGAGATTGAAAAAGAAATGACTCACGAACCAACTACATTGCATATGGATGATACTTTGGGAAAAGCAGCTCGTATTTTAGCTGAAGCTAACTTTAGAACCCTGCCAGTTATTAATGACGAGGGAAAAGTGGTTGGGATTCTATCCAATAAAGATTTAGTCAGGCTTCTAGACAGAAAGATAAATCACTAGAGTTAGGTCAAGTGTAAAAGAAAGTCCCGACTATTTAGTCGGGACTTTTCTTTTAGTAGGCTTTAGCTTCTTCGATATCTTCCAGTATACCTAAATAGTTTTTGTATCGCTCTTCGCTGATATCTCCATTTTTTAGCGCATCGATAACGGCGCATTTCGGCTCGTTCATATGTAAACAGTTGTGAAATTTACAATCAGAAAGCAAGGCGGCCATTTCTTTGAAGTATAATCCCACTTCATTTCGTTCAAAACCTACTACGCCAAATTCCTTGATGCCAGGAATGTCAATGATTGCGCCACCAAAATGTAAAAAGAACATTTCAGCAAATGTTGTGGTGTGCTTTCCTTTCTCATGTTTCTTTGATACCTCGCCGGTTCGCAAGTTTAAATCGGCATCAATCGCATTGGCTAGTGTGGATTTTCCAACACCTGAGTGCCCGATAATCAAGCTGGTTTTTCCTTTTAGTAAGGTACTAATTTCATCAAGACCACTTCCCGTTATAGCGGAAACTAAATGGCAAGGATATCCTAAGGCTTGGTAAATATTTATAAACTTTTCCTGAATTTGTTGATCTTTCTCGGTGAGTATATCTTGCTTATTGAATACGAGTACGGTGGGAATATGATAGGCTTCAGCAGTGAGTATAAAACGATCAATAAAACCGGAGGATGTCCGAGGCTTACTTGCGGTAACCATCAATAAGGCTTGGTCGATATTCGAGGCAAGTATATGAGAGTGAGCTCTTTTAGCCGGCGATTTTCGAATGATGTAATTGCTGCGCTTCTCGATTTTAGTGATCATCCAATCGCCATCTTCATTGGTCATTTCTACATAATCACCTACAGCTACTGGATTGGTACTCGTTAATCCATCCAAGCGGATTAAACCTTTAAGTCTGGCTTCTATAATTTGCTCGTCAGTCGTAATCAACTTATACCAGGCGCCTGTCGATTTAATTACTCTTGCTCGCAATGTAACTGCTTTTAGTGTTCTTAACGGCGTGAAAAATGTCTTCGATCAGGTCAGGGTTTTGCTCTACACTGGTACCTATTACTATAATATCTGCACCAGCTTCGCATATGACTTTGGCCGTTTCTTTATCGCGTATACCTCCACCTACAATTAGGGGAGTGTTGGTGGCTCGTGAAACTTCTTTTACCATGTCGCAAGAAACAGTATTAATTGCACCGCTTCCGGCATCTAAATAGGTGCATTTCAAGCCGAGCATTTCTCCAGCCATGGCGGTACAAGAGGCAATATCAGGTTTGTCGTAAGGAATAGGTGTGGTGTTGCTCATGTAGGATGCGGAAGTGGCCTTACCACTTTCTACCAACATGTATGCGGTAGAAACAATTTCAAGTGAAGAATTTCTTAAAATCGGAGCGGCTTCAACGTGCTTGCCTATCAACAATTCGGGGTTTCTTCCAGAGATTAAGGAAAGCAGCAAAATCGCATCAGCTCCTGTGTGGATTTGCAATGAACTACCCGGAAACAAAACCACGGGAACACTTGTGTTTTCTTTTAAAAATTGAATTGTTCTATCAAGATAATTGCCAGTTATTAAACTTCCACCCACAAAGAAATAATCAATTAAACCTTTGTTAGCAGAAGCACTCAATTTGCTCAAATGTTTGTCAGATACTTTATCTGGATCAACGAGAATAGCTAGAGACTTTTTGTCTTTTGCTTTTTTCTCTAACCAATCGTTATAGTACTTCATAGGGCAAATATAAGTATACCTCGTGACTCTAGAATGAACCCATGCCGATTCTTCAGGTATTAGCGGCTTTAAAAACCAATAGAATACATATTTTTGCATTGGTAGACATAATTTATCATGGAGCATATAGCGCAGATACCTTGCGTTTTGCTGTTTCATCTTTGTCTCAATTAAAAAACAAGCCATGCATTACCAAGAAAAAGTGGATTTATTGTTTGAGCAGGAGTGCTATTTGCATCGCGATTTAAATACACTTTTGAATCACGAGACTGATGAATGGAAACAAACCAGTTTCGAAGAAAAGGAAGCCTTACTTATGGAGCTTTACCTTTCAAAGGAAACGATTGCCTTCTATGTAAATGAATATGCTAAGCAACTTGCTACACATGATGAATTTCAAATTCTTGCTCAAAGCGTGCGTTTGCTCATTATGTATGTAAAGGATGAACTCATTCGCGTCTCACTTCTCAAAATATATGTTGACCTTAGCAAGAAAAATGAATAAGATGTCTGCACTTGTTACCCAAAGAAATTCAAACTCAGTAGAGGCATTTTTGCATGCTATTTCAGATGAACAAAAACGAGCAGATGCCTTTAAGTTTTTGGAGTTGTTTAAAAACACAACAGGTTTCGAGCCCGAAATGTGGGGAGAGTCGATCATTGGATTTGGCTCATATCATTATGTATATGCTAGCGGCAGAGAGGGAGATTGGATGTTAACGGGCTTTTCGCCAAGGGCAAAAAACTTTTCGCTCTACATTATGAGTGGTTTTTCTCGGTTCGATAGCTTGCTTGCCAAGTTGGGTAAACACAAAACAGGAAAGGCGTGTTTGTATGTAAATAAATGGGATGATGTGAATGCAGAAGCACTGGAAGAAATGATTCGTGCCTCTGTGGCCTACATGAAAGAAAAATACAATGGCTAAAGTAAAAACAACATTTGCTTGTCAAAGCTGTGGAAGCACTTATGCAAAATGGCAAGGGAAATGCACGGCATGCGGGGAATGGAATACCATTGTTGAGGAAGTAATTGAAAAGCAAGAAAAAGGCGAAGTTGATTGGAGGGAAAGTCAAGAATCTTCTTCGGGTAAACCGAGGAAATTACGCGAAGTGGAAGTAGGAGAAAGCTATCGCATTGATTCGGGTGACAGCGAGTTAAATCGTGTTTTAGGTGGCGGAATTACGCCCGGCAGCCTGGTGCTTATGGGCGGAGAACCCGGCATTGGTAAGTCAACGCTTTTGTTGCAACTAGCCATCAAACTCAAAGGCTGGAAGGTCTTATACATAAGTGGGGAAGAAAGTGAAAAGCAAATTCAGCAAAGAGCGCTGCGTTTGGGTCATGAGAATGAAGATTGTTATATTCTTACGGAAACTGCCACGCATAAAGTATTTCATTATATCAAAGAATTACAACCTGACATTGTTGTGGTAGATTCTATCCAAACCATGCAATCGCGAACAATAGAGTCTACACCGGGAAGCGTATCTCAAATTCGTGAGTGCACAGCAGAATTTCAACGCTTTGCCAAGGAAACGAATACACCGGTTTTCCTTGTCGGGCATATTACCAAAGATGGACATATAGCTGGTCCGAAAATTCTCGAGCATATTGTAGATACTGTTTTACAGTTTGAAGGTGATCGCAATCATGTGTATCGAATCTTACGTACCATTAAAAATCGTTTTGGCTCAACAGCGGAACTTGGTTTGTACGAAATGCAGGGCAATGGCTTACGCATAGTAGAAAACCCCTCTGAGATTCTGATTACCCAAAAGGATGAGAATATGGGTGGGGTGGCCATTGCAGCCACTATGGAAGGGATGCGACCAATGCTTATTGAAGTACAAGCCTTGGTGAGCACGGCTTTTTATGGCACACCTCAACGAAGTGCTACTGGTTTCGATGCGAAAAGGTTGAATATGTTACTTGCGGTTTTAGAAAAGCGAGTCGGAGTGAATATCGGTACGAAAGACGTGTTTCTTAATATAGCAGGAGGACTTAGAGTGGAGGATCCTGCGATTGATTTGGCAATTGTGGCTGCATTGATGAGTTCGTATCAAGATGTCGCTATCAGCATGAAATACGCCTTTGCTGGCGAAGTTGGCTTAAGTGGTGAAGTTCGGGCGGTGAATCGGGTAGAGCAGCGTATTCAAGAGGCTGAAAAGTTGGGGTTTGAGAAAATTTATATTTCGAAATACAATTTTGGCAAACGAAACAACATGCCTAAATTTAAGATAGAAGTTGTGCCCATTGCTAAGGTATATGAATTGTTGAAGCACTTGGATTTATAAGATATGTTGGATTATAAAGCACATTGGGAGAAAGTTTATGCTACGAAAACTCCCGAAGAAGTGAGTTGGACGCAAGCTCATCCAAAAAGTAGTTTAAAGCTAGTACAAGATGCTACTAAATCTAAGGAATCCAGTATCATCGATATTGGAGGCGGAGATAGTGTATTAGCAGATTGTCTTTTGGCAGATGGGTATACAGATATTACAGTTCTCGATATTTCTAAGCACGCTTTAGATCGAGCGGCTAGAAGGCTTGGCGAGAAAGCGAGTCTGGTGAATTGGATTGAAAGTGATATCCGAGATTTTTCGCCAAAAAAATCTTATGCGCTTTGGCATGATCGAGCAGTTTTTCATTTTCTCACCGAGCCAGAGGATATTCAACGATATCTTGATTTGGTTTCACATTTTGTCACCGGAGATTTGATACTTGCCACCTTCTCCAAAGATGGTCCGAAGCGATGTAGCGGTTTAGATGTGCATCAATATGATATTAAAAGTCTATGCGCCTTATTTAATTCTGTTTTTGATTTAGTGGAGAGTTTCACAGAGGATCATATAACCCCTTTTGATACTAAGCAAAACTTTCTATTTGCTCGTTTTAAGCGAAGGCAAAGTGTTCGCTAGGTTATGCATGTATCTTTTTCCAAGGCGAAGCTTCTTCCAACTGATAAGCTAATTCGAGTAGCAAGGCGTCCTCGCCGTGGTTAGCCCAAAACATCATACCTATAGGCATGCCATCAGCTTCGTTTTCACCCATCGGCAAGGAAATTGCTGGACCCCCGCTGGCATTCGCATAAGGGGTATAGCAGGCCCAATTGGTCATCCGCTTGAACATGACTTCAAAGTCTAAATCAGCACCTAAATGACCAATTTGCGGTGTAGTATGCGCTAGCGTCGGTGTAAGCATAATATCCACGTTTAAATTTTCAAACATCTGATGATAGTCATGGTAAGACTTTTTCAAGCGACGAATAAAGCCCGGTGTTCGCCACATGTTTTTTGGATATTTCTTTGCTAAGCCATTGAGTAAATTGGTTAGCTTCTTATTGTCATAATGTTTGCCAAACATAGTCCATCCTAAGTGTTTAGTAAGGAAGGCAAGCATTTCCCAGAGATAAACAAAGTCATCGACGAACTGGTCTTCCACTGGAATAGCTACCTCGTGCACTTCATGTCCCAAACTTTCGAGTAACTCAGCTGTTTTTCGTAAAACTTTCTCTGTAGCCGTATCTCCTTTTAATCCCCGAAGAGAATCATTGGCAAATCCTATACGGAGTTTTTTACTGATAGGTCTTTCTACGAGACCAATGGGTTTTAACTTAGGGTTTTTATAATATTTCTCAGCTTCTGCGTAGAAATGCGCTGTATCGCGAACCGATCGAGTTATTACACCGTCTATTGCAACTTCAACGATTTGTTTGCGAAACATTTCGGAAGGTAACACCCTGCCTCGACTAGCTTTTAAACCGACTAGACCGCAACATGCTGCGGGGATTCGGGTTGATCCACCACCATCCGCGCTATGAGCGATAGGAACAACACCAGCAGCAACTAAAGCCGCAGCGCCCCCAGAGGAACCTCCGGCCGTGTAATCCACGTTCCAAGGATTACGGGTGTCTTCCAAATGAGGAAATTCAGTACTACAAGTAAAACCAAATTCAGGTAAGGAACTATTGCCTAAATGAATAAAACCTTGACTCAAAATCTGTTTGACAATCGGATCAGTTTTTTTGGAGGGGGGCATGTTAAGGAAAGCTTCCGAGCCAAAACGCGTAACATGTCCTTCAATATTCGAAAGATCTTTGATGAAAGTAGGAATGCCTGCAAAATAGCCCGTATGCTCCTTTTTAGCTTCTTCTCGTGCCTTTTCGTAATTATTGTACGTAATGGCTTGAAGCTGGGGATTAACTTTTTCTGCCCGGCGAATACAAGCCTCGGTGACTTCGGCAGAAGAAATCTCTTTATTTTTAATTCGTTGAGCAATAGCTACAGCATCATCATCTCCCAATACATCGTTGGTGAAGCTGTGAATACGTTTTTTCTCTTCCAAGTTGCGGTGTTTTTAAGTACGCTGAAGATATGATATTTCACTTAAATCAGGCTAAGGAAAATGATTTAATTTTCGCGACCGATAACCAGCACAAATTCTCCTTTGGGTTTATGTTTTTTGAAGTGATTCAGTAATTCATTTGCTGTTCCGCGAAGATTTTCTTCAAAGGTTTTCGTAAGCTCTCTGGAAATAGCCACTGCTGTTTCTGGGCCAATATATTGTACAATCTGTTCGAGGGTTTTTACTATGCGATGCGGCGATTCGTATAAAATGACCGTCTGCTTTTCCTGAGCGATACCTTCCAAAATGGTTTTTCTTCCTTTTTTGTGGGGAAGGAAGCCTATGAAAAGGAATTTATCACTAGGGAAGCCTGAATTAATCAATGCAGGAACAAATGCCACTGCTCCGGGAAGTGTGGTCACCTCAATTTGATTTTCTATACAGGCTCGAACCAAGAAAAATCCTGGGTCTGATATGCCAGGCGTACCGCCATCCGATACCAGAGCAAAAGTAGCACCCCCGCGGAGCTTTTCAATAAGACTTGCTGTTGCCTGATGCTCGTTAAATTTATGGTGACTCCAAAGTGGCTTGTCAATTTGATAATGGCTGGTCAGTTTTTTTGTTTGGCGGGTGTCTTCAGCTAAGATGATATCGACATTTTTCAGTACCTCGACAGCGCGAAAGGTGATGTCCTGAAGGTTGCCAATGGGCGTAGGTACGATGTATAATTTTCCGCTCATGATCTCTTTTCAAAAGTGCGCGCAATATTCAGAAGTATATAGCATATGATAATTAAAGGAATTGAAGCCCATTGAAACCCTGCAACAAGAATTAGACTTATCGCTATAAATATATATTGCCACTTGTTTTCTTTTAAGGCGAAGCCTTTGAGTTTAAAACTAAACATGGGAATATTACTAAGCAGTAATCCAGATAGAATAATTGCTATTAAGCGTAACATCCAACCAAGATCTATACTTGAGTTTAACTTTATTCCCTTAAAATGGGCAATGAATAATCCCATGACGAAAATAGTTGATGCCGGTGTAGCTAATCCCTTAAACTCTGAAGTTTGATCAGTAGATATATTGAACTTTGCCAAGCGAAGCACTGAGAATAGGGCAAGTATCAAAGGAAATAATATTAGAAACCCCTCAGAAATGGAGTCGATTCGGTTCAGGGTTTCAGCGAAATTAAATTCAAGGTCTACACTTGGTGGATAGGTGTAATAGGTAATTAGATATACTAAAGCGATAGCAGGAACAACACCAAAACTAACTGCATCGGCTAGTGAATCAAGTTCTTTACCTATCGGTGAACTAACATTTAAGGCGCGTGCAGCCAATCCATCCAGAAAATCAGCCAGCAGTGATAAGGCGGTCAAAAAGGGAATGTAAACGACGTAGTCAAGAAAAAAGCACAATACCGCAATACAACCAAACAATAAATTGAGTAAAGTTAGGCTGTTTGGTATGTGCTTTTTTAAAGTCAATTTTAACTGCTAAGTTTCGGTATAAATCTACCGACTTTCTTTTGATATTCCGAATATTCTGGATATTTCGAAGCTGAGATTTCTTCACTGAAATCCGAACTGCTCTTAAATAAAATTACTAAAAGTATGCATCCAATGATACTCCAATTGATTGGCAAGCCTGTTGCAACTACGCTAAACAAATAGAAAACAATCCATATGCTTTGTTCTGCTGCATAATTGGGGTGACGCATTTTAGCCCATAAACCAGTATGCACAAAACCCTTGGTATAGATACCCTCTAGTTTTTCACCACTGTTTATACGACGATATTTTTCAGTTTGGTAGTCATATTGTTGCTGATCCGCTAGCCATTCCATGTAGACCAAGCCAAGGATAATGGCACCTAAAACATAATCCCAAATACCGATAGTTTTTTGGTCCATTGAAAGCAAAATAGGCAGGGTGAAAAGAAGGATTAGGAAATGTTGGTAAAGACTGATGAAAAACAAGTTGAATAAACTGTATACCCATGGTTTATTGAAAGGCGGCTTTTGTTGTAAAATAGCCCAGCGATAATCCTCTTCGCCTTCCCAAAATTTCCATGAATACCCTCCACGGCGGCTAAAATTATAGCTCAAGCGTAAGCCCCAGATGCTTACCAAAACGGCAAGATAAATCATGCGAATATTCCAGTCGCTGTACACCACAGCAATCCAACTATAGATTAAAGGCGTTAGACTCCACAATTTATCGGTTTGACTGTAATTTTTCGATATCTCAGCCACTACAAAGCCTGCTAATGCAATACCGAGACAGGTGTATATAAGAACCCACAAGGTTTCTTGCTGTAGTTCGTTCAAGGGTGTTCCAAACTTGTAAGCAAGCATCGGGACAATAACAATTGTAAAAATTAAAAGAATGACTGTTCTTAACATAGTAGTTGATTTAGTTGAGTTCAAAGCTAGATAATCTAGAATATTTGAGTGATATTCAAGTCAGTCTTTTGTCCAAGATTTGAAATACGGACACAATGATCAGGGCAAAAATTAGCCAAAAAGGAAAATAATCCAGGCGGATATACCCAAAAACATGCAGCCCTTCAGTATACTTCCAAGGGCATTTTCCGATAATCATCTCCAATAAGAAGCCCGTGGTAAATTCTACTAAGTATATCACCGCAACCGCTATCAATGCCCTGATGAAGGTATTGAACTTTTGCACCAGTGGTTCGAATAACTTAAATAAAAGAGGAATGCTAGCATAAATCAAGAACATCCATAAATATGTTTTTCCTCCCAATGCCCAATCAATAGCATCATCGGCAATAAAAGTAGAAACTGCTTTTGATAGCGAAGTAAATACCACCTCAGTGCTAATACCAATGCAGGCAAATATCAGTGAAATCAAGAATATCTTCGGAAACCGAATGCATTTCATTGTTTGAGGTGTAGCGTTTGCGTAGGGAAAGCGAATGAAACATTCATTTCTTCCGCCAGTTCGATTAACTGAAGAAGGATTTTATGTTTACTTGCCAATTCATCGTCATAAGAAGGTACATCGAGATACACCATAACTAAAAGATCAATCGATGAGGCACCCAGACCATTAAGATGTACGATTGTTTTGTCCGCTGCAACCCAGCTATTTTGATTGATTATATCTTTTGAGCGAAGTGCAAATTCTTCCAAAACTTTTGGTGAAGTACCATACTCTACACCCATAGTCCACTTCCACCGTCTATATATGCGAAGTCCAAAGTTATCTATGATTTGGTTAGATAAATCACCGTTCGGGATATAGGCTACGGACTGTGCTGGTGTTCTCAGCCTCGTGGCACGCATGCCAACTTCTTCAACTGTTCCCTCTATACTGCCCAAAAGGATGTAATCACCAATCTCAAACGGATGATCAAGAAGGATGGTGACTGTTCCAATAAAGTTTTTTACGGAATCTTGCGAGGCTAAAGCCAAAGCTAAACCACCTATGGATAAACCTGCGAGAATTGCAGCAAGATTTACATTGAGTTGTTGAAGTGCGATTGAAATGGCAATGATGATAACAATAATTCTAAAGAGCTTATGAACTATAGGCAATAGCTGATCATCGAGTTTAGATTCGGTTTTTTCTACTTGTCGCTTCAAGTAACTCATGGCGATATTAAATAAGCGAATGATGAGTATAGCGAATAGAAAGGTTAGCAATATGTTAATGGACTTGACAATGTACTGTAATATCAGTGGAGGCAATTGAATACTCGGTATTATTTTGGAGAAGCTAAAGAACAGCACAATCCAGCTAAAGGATTTAGCAAGCTTATCCAAATAATCTTCTTTTTCTAGTACCAATAATTTTTTATGAACTATCACGTAGTGAAGCAAATACTCTACTAGGCGATGGGTGATAGCATAAGCCATTAATCCAATAACTATGAGTAGGAAAAGGCTAAACCATTGCCATGCATAAAGACCCAAAAACTCTTTATTTCTTATTTTAACCGGCAATAAACTGCTGAAGGTTTTCATCCCAAAAGGAAACACTTCCTTAAACATTTTGTCAGTTTGTTCGATTGTTTTTTTAGCATAGTACCATTTGTTGTCAATTTTTTCCAAATAAATTCTTGGCTCAAGTGGGTTTAGTATATAAATGTTTTCATTGCTAATAGTGTCTGTAAAGTTGGCATCCTTTGTAATCTGATGGGTGTAGATGTAAATGCCTTTTCCGTCTAAAATTTGTTTCAAGTGTATGGCAAGCTCGATTCGTTGTTCCTCATCAGTAACTGAAGGATGAATGCTTAGAGCAGAAATTTCAGGATGATAATTATCTGCTTGCAGATTATCTAAATGAGTGCCAACTGTAGCTTGAGGGTTCGATAAATCTTGGGCAAAACTGCTAAATGATGCAATTACAACAAATAGAAAAATGGAAATTATTCTTTTCATAATGGCAAAGTTACAGAGAATAATGAATCGAAGGAAGTAAGTGCGCTTGTTAAACGTCGTAATTCAGATTAACAGCTAACCATTTCTCTAGCTCTTGTATGGTATATCCTTTTCTTTTAGCAAGACTCTCTAGCTGATCTTTTCCGATACGACCTACGCCAAAATATCTTGAATCTGGGTGTGCAAAATACCAGCCACTTACAGATGCTGTTGGAAACATTGCATAGCTTTCTGTTAAGGTAATTCCTGTGTTCTTTTCTACCTGAAGCAATTCCCATAGGGTCGCTTTCTCAGTGTGATCTGGGCAAGCGGCATATCCAGGCGCTGGTCGAATTCCTTGGTATTGCTCTTTGATTAATTCTTCGTTATCTAAGGTTTCGTTTTTAGCATAGCCCCAATATTCTTTTCGGACCAATGCATGCAGGTATTCTGCAAAAGCTTCCGCAAAACGATCAGCAATGGCTTTAAGCATAATGCTGCTGTAGTCATCGTGATCGGCTTCAAATTCTTTTATTTTCTCTTCTATTCCTATCCCCGCAGTTACGGCAAAAGCACCCATATAGTCCTTGCCGTGTGGAGAAATAAAATCGGCTAAACACATATTTTGTGCGCCTTCTCTTTTCTCTGCTTGTTGACGCATGAAGTGCAGTTGGACTTTCTCTCCGAAATGATCAAGCAGCACATCATCTTCTTGGCTCTTGGCTGGAAAAATGCCAAAAACACCTTTGGCCTTCAACCATCTTTCTTGGATGATTTGATCAATCATCGCATTGGCATCATCGAAAAGTTTTTGCGCTTCCGCTCCATACCTGTCATTTGCTAGAATTTTCGGGTAAGTTCCTTTGAGCTCCCAGGTATTGAAAAAAGGACTCCAATCGATATAAGGACGTAGTATAGCGAAATCCATGTTGTCAATTACATGAATCCCTTTAAAAGCCGGTTCTCGAAGATTGTCAAAGTTCAACTGCATTTTATTCTCACGAGCCGCCTTAATACTTACATAATTAATATTAGGCTTTCTGTTTTTGTAGGCCTCACGCATGTCAACATACTCTTGTTGAACCTCAGCAACAAATGTTTCCTTTAAGTCTCCAAGTAATTTTTCAACTACGGGAACCGATCGTGAAGCATCAAGGACATATATCGCTTGGCCTCTTTTGTAATGCTCATCAATTTTTACCGCAGTATGTATTTTGGATGTCGTTGCACCTCCAATCAGTAAAGGAATATCAAATCCTTCTCGCTCCATTTCTTTGGCCACATGAACCATTTCATCCAATGAAGGGGTAATTAATCCACTTAAGCCAATTACATCTACTTGTTGTTTTCGGGCTTCGCTTAGAATTCTTTCGGCGGGAACCATAACCCCCAAATCGATAACTTCAAAGCCATTGCATGCCATAACCACCCCAACGATGTTTTTGCCAATATCATGCACGTCGCCTTTTACAGTAGCCATTAAAACCTTACCTCGACTGCTACTGCTCGTTTTTTCGGCCTCTAAATACGGCATCAAGTAGGCTACAGCTTTTTTCATCACGCGGGCAGATTTAACTACTTGAGGCAAGAACATTTTACCTTCGCCGAACAAATCACCCACCACATTCATTCCATCCATGAGTGGGCCCTCAATTACTTGCAGTGGCTTCTCAAACTGTTGCCGAGCTTCCTCGGTATCTTCATCAATGTAATCAATAACTCCTTTTACCAAAGCGTACTCCAAGCGCTTAGCAACGCTGAAACTTCGCCAGGCCTCATCTGTTTTCTTTTCTTTCGTTTGCCCTTTAACGCTTTCAGCAAAATCCAACAATCGTTCCGTAGCATCGTCTCTTCGATTGAGCAAGACATCTTCCACTCGCTCGATCAATTCTTTAGGAATATCATCATAGATCTCCAACATGGAAGGATTAACAATACCCATGTCCATGCCGTGTTTAATGGCATGATACAAGAAAGCAGAATGCATAGCTTCTCTCACTGTATTGTTTCCTCTAAAAGAAAAAGATACGTTGCTGACACCTCCACTAACTTTCGCTCCAGGAAGATTTTCTTTTATCCATTTTGTCGCTTTGAAGAAATCCAATGCATAGTTTTTATGCTCTTCCAAACCTGTGGCTACTGGAAAAATATTAGGATCAAAAATGATGTCACCTGGGGAAAATTTTACCTCGTTGACAAGAATGTCATAACTTCTTTTACAAATGGAAATACGTCGTTCGTAGGTATCTGCTTGTCCCTCCTCGTCAAAGGCCATAACTATCGTTGCGGCACCGTACATCTTTATTTTACGTGCTTGTTCTATAAAGATTTCCTCTCCTTCTTTAAGAGAGATTGAGTTTACTATACACTTTCCTTGCACGCATTTTAATCCAGCCTCGATGATTTCCCATTTGGAACTATCTATCATGATTGGAATACGCGATATTTCGGGTTCGGAGGCAATCAAATGAAGAAAGGTTGTCATGGCTTCGACACCATCGAGCATGCCTTCATCCATATTGACATCCAAGACTTGAGCCCCACCTCTTACTTGGTCTAAAGCGACAGATAAAGCATCTTCGAATTGCTCTTCTTTAATGAGCCGCAAAAATTTTCTTGAACCAGTTACATTGGTGCGTTCACCTACATTAATAAAATTCGACCCTTCGTACACAACTAAGGGCTCCAATCCAGATAAGCGTAATGAATAACTCATCTTACAGGCTCTTAATTTTATTAATTAAACTACTTGATGAGTACCCCTGAATAAAAGGGATAGACACCACTTGGCCACCATAGGATTTTACAAAATCACCACCAACAATATTTTCGATAGACCAATCTCCCCCTTTACACAACACGTCTGGTTTAATCATCTGAATCAATCCCTCTGGTGTATCATCATCAAAAATAATTACGGCATCAACCATTTCAAGGGCTGCTAGCATTTCACTTCGATCCAGCTGGTTAACGATTGGTCTCTCTTTTCCTTTTAAACGGCTAACGGAGGCATCGCTATTTAGGCCAACAATCAGTTTATCACCCAATTGGATGGATTCTTTTAAGGTATGCAGGTGTCCAACGTGCAGTATATCAAAGCAACCATTGGTAAAAACTATACGATCGGATTTTACCCGCCACTGCGCCAATCTGCGCTTAAGTTCTTCTATGTCGCAAATTTTAGGATTCACTGCTTAGAATTTTCGTACTTATATTTTTTTGTCTACTCAATAAGCCAAAAGCTAATAGTCCCATAATGATAATAAGAATAGTTTGTCCTATCCATAATACCCACCCTAAAGTAGTTCCAAGGTGAACGGCTGCACCATACAAGGACAAAAGGTAGCCTGTTATAAGCGGATATGCCCCGATACCTCCAGGGGTAGCTAAAAACCCAAAAGTTCCAAAAAACAACAAGGACAATGCGGCACCCAAACCCAACTCTACGCCCACAGGAAGAGTTTTAAATGCAAAGCTTACCATTGCAAAGTAAAACACCCATATCGCGATAGTTTGGCCGATAAACAGCAGGGGCTGGTCGAGTTTGAAAATAGATAGAATGCCATCTTTAAAGCCATGAATAAGCTTTCCTATTCTTGACTCCGCATGACTTGAGCTCAGTAAGAGCCTTCGTAAAACGAAGATGCCCATAATTGATACAAGGGTAAAGGCACTTATGGATAAAATGGGATTATCAAACAACCAAAACACTATTGGATCAAAGGTAGAAGCCAAGTGTTGAGCATAAAACTCCATGAAAATTGGATACTGGAAGATGAAGGTAAGCACACCCACGAGTAGCAACATAAGCATGTCGATGATGCGTTCGTTTACAACCGTTCCGATGCTTTTATTAATTGGAATACTATTATGGCTCGCTATTACACCACAACGAGCTACTTCTCCGGCTCTGGGAATACCAATGTTGACAAGGTAATTGACACTTATAGCGTTAAAAGCGGTAATAAATGGAATGGAGTTGCCCGTTGCCTTTATCAAGGCTTGCCACCGTTTGGCTCGAATCGCTTGACTGAACAAGGTCATAGAAACAGAAGCTATCAACCACCAGTAATTTGCCGATTTGACAGCATTTTTCATATCAGCTATATCACCAGGAGTAAGCTTTCTATAGAAGAGATAAATCAGGAAAAGTCCAAAGCCAAGGGAAAGGACAACTTTTATAACTGATTTAATCGAAGTGTTTGCCAAAGTATCCGTTTAAAAAGTAGCAGTTTACAATCGGTTGTTTTCGTTCGGGTGAACGGTAACAGGTACGTGTAATCGCGCCTCGTCGACATCCATATACGCATAAGAGATGATAATAATGATGTCTCCAACAGCAACTTTTCTAGCTGCTGGACCATTCAAACAAATTGTGCCCGAGCCTCTTTCCCCTTTAATTACATAGGTTTCCAATCGTTCACCATTGTTTATATTGACGATCTGAACTCGCTCATTTTCAATAATATTTGCCGCATCCATCAAATCTTCATCAATAGTAATACTACCAATATAGTTGAGGTCGGCCTGAGTGACTTTCACCCGATGAATTTTCGATTTGAATACTTGTAATTTCATGCAGCAAATGTAAGCAAGTTAATTATAAAATCATATTGTCAATGAGTCTTACACCCTCTATTCTAGCGGCGCACAAGGCAATCAAATTTTCCTTATTATTGGTATGCCTCAGGCTCGTTTTATCCACGATATCGAAGTATTCTAAAATTAAACCGGGGAAGTTTTTTAATTGTCTCTCACCAAGCTCAGCTAAAACTGAATTGTCGTAATCAAGCAAATGCTGTTTTACCCAATCAAGGGTTTCATAAATAATCTTTGCTTCTTTTTTTGCTTCAGCACTCAAGCGTTCATTTCTCGAACTCATTGCCAATCCATTGGTTTCTCTGAAGGTTGGCATGCCACAAACCTCTACTGTCCTTCCTTGAATCTCGACCATCTTTTTGCAAATGGCAAACTGCTGGAAGTCTTTTAAACCCATAAACATATGACTTGGGTTAACCATATCCAATAGTAAGGAAACCACTTGCATCATGCCGTCAAAATGTCCCGGACGAAATTCACCTTCGTATACTTGGGCCATATGCCCCACGTCTGGCACTTCGAAATGGTCTGTACCATCGGGGTAAATAGTTTGCACGCTGGGAAGAAAAAGTACATGACATCCGGCTTTTTCCAGTAGTTCTTTATCCCGTTTTTCGTTTCGGGGATATTTTTCCAAATCTTCGGCTTTGTTGAACTGAGTTGGATTTACAAAAACACTGCAAACCACCAGATCGCAGGTGTCCTTTGCCGCCTGAATAAGGGATAGGTGCCCTGCATGAAGCGCTCCCATAGTTGGAACAAAACCAATACTCAAGCCTTTATCTTTTTCCCGAGAAATGAAGGTTTGCAGTTCCTCTCTCGATTCAAAATTAATCATCGTGTTTGGGATGTTTGATAAGCTTGATGGTTTCTAAACGATTATCACTTGCTTCGGTTATAAGCAATTCAAAATTGGCTATAAAAACAGTTTCATTCACTTCAGGAATGTCTTCATTATTGACCACAATAAATCCAGCCAAGGTCTCATAATCGCCATCAGGTAGTTCAAGTTTATACTTGTCGTTGAGATAATCTACTTCTAAACGACCCGAAAAGATAAATGCATTGGGCGCCAGTTGCTTTTCTATAAACTCGTCGTCATCATGCTCATCTTGAATCTCTCCAAATATTTCTTCAATTAAGTCTTCCAGCGTAACTAATCCAGCGGTGCCGCCATATTCATCGACAACATGCGCCATGCTTTTATGTTCTTTGGTGAATTGGCTTAGCAAATCGCGCGCACTCATGTTTTCAGGAACCACAACAATAGGATAGATATTACTTTCCATGGGTTTTTGTTGTTTGATGATATCAATATGATGTACATAACCAATTACATTATCAATATTATCTTCATAAACCAATAAACGCGACAGCCGAGTTTCTATAAACTTGGCCTTGAGTTCTTCAAAACTGGCTAGTTTGTCAATGCCGTGAAGTTCGGTTCGGGGAATCATGCACTCTTTTACTCGAGTATCCTTAAGATAAAGGGCTTTTTCAAAAATTTCGCTATTGATTTCATCATCGTTATCAATTCCTTGCTGACCAGCAGCAAGTTCTTTGATGTAGTATTCTAAATCTACGGATGAAAACCCTTCTTGGTCCTCATTATATCTTTCTGGCATCAGATATTTGATCAGCTGCGATGAAAGCCAAGAGAAAATGGATGCGATTTGCTTTAAAGGAAACCAGTAAATGGAGTACTTAAAAGGGACTGCAAAAACAGAAAGTGCTCGATAGGGTGAGATACGGAAAAGTGCTTTAGGGAAAAACTCACCAAATATTAGCACAACAATGGTTGTAATCAGCGTTTGGGCAATAAGCAACCAAAATTGATGCTGGATTTGCAGGCTGTTTTCATTAAGTAATTGCGATGCAAAACTACTGAAGAGGATAAGCGCGATATTATTTCCAATCAATAAGGCGGTGATAAAGGTCGGAGCTTCATCGCTGAATTCAGCTATAACTCGGCTGGCCCTTTTCCCTGTTTCTTTATTGAGTTCTATCCTGAGTTTGTTAGACGAGACAAAGGCAATTTCCATTCCAGAGAAAATGGCACTGAGTAGAAGGAAAATTATACTAAGTATTACGGTTGTTGTCATTGATTTTCTGAATTTTCTTTCGCCTTCATCTTATCTAAAAACCTGTTCTGACTTCTCAGATTGAAGAACAAAATAGTGCAAAAGATACTAATGAAGAACGGAAAATATACCTTGTGGGTAATACTTTGAATCAGTACAAGTTTATAGATACTAACGCCAAGGCTTAGTACGGCGGTAATAGCCCAAATGTATTGAAGGATGCGGGTAAACACAGTTCTTAAATTATCTTTTACTCGAGCAAAATTAAACGAAATATGCAGAAATAAGTTCGCGAAGTCATTTGTTTTGCTTGAAACGAAGGAAAAAAATGAACGATATTTGTAAAAAAATAGAATGATGAAGAAATCTTATGCATGGATGCCATTTTTGCTTGTTCTCTGTTCTGCAACATTTTTGTTCGCGCAAACTGATGTGAATTACCAAGATTCTATCGTAAATAGAGTAAATGAAATGCCTGATTATTCGGAAGGGGTAAAGTCAGATACTTCCTATTGGAAATGGGGTGGATTAGGTTCTGCTCAATTTGGGCAAACTGCCTTAGTTAATTGGGCAGCGGGCGGAAATAGTCAAATGGCTGTTAACCTGCGTGCTTTTATTTATGCAGACTATAAGAGGAAAAAGCATATATGGGAGAACTCATTGAATGGCAACTGGGGCATTGTCAAGTTTAAGGGAGAGACTGCCCAAATTAACCAAAACTTATTTGTCATTAACTCTCAATATGGTTATGAACTTGCAGACAAGGTTTATTTGTCTGCTCTAGCCAATATTCAAAGTCCATTTACTAAGGGATTTGATTATAGTGCGGAACCCAAATTACTTATCACACAATTCGCAGCGCCTATGTTTATCAAAACCTCTTTGGGTTTTGATTATAAGCCAACAGACTGGCTAAGTATTTTTGTATCTCCTTTGGCGGGAAAATATACAATAGTGGCTAGTGATTCTATTGCTGCGCTTAACAGGTATATTCCTGCTACATTGGACAACAATGGCAGCCCTTTTTACAACAATAAGTTTAGAGCGGAATTTGGTGCTTTAGCACGGGTAACTCTTCAAAAGGAAATTGTGAAAAATGTAACCCTAAGGAGCGTAGTAGAGTTGTTTAACAACTATACAGATCCAAACAAGGCTAATCGTAAGAATTTTGATGTTGACTGGCAAACAGGTATTGATATGAAGGTAAATGATTGGTTGGCTGTTGGCTTGTTTACCCATTTGATATATGACGACAATACCAGTTGGGCGAAAGTAGATGACGATGGGAATCCCGTCAATTTAGTTAACCCAGAAACAGGCGTGGAATATTTGGATAGTAAAGGAAATCCAATTCAACAGCAAACGACAGGAGTGCAGTTTTTGCAAAATTTCACGCTAGGCCTAACCTATAAGTTTGGCGATAAAAGTGGTCTAAAGTAAACCTTGAAATGAGCATAAAAAAACTCCGAGTTTGCGCTCGGAGTTTTTTATGTTTGCTAGAATCAACTTAAAAAGCCGAATCATCCACTTTTTCTAACCACGCTTCGATGTTTTTGGCCACGTTTTCTAGCGTGCCGGCTTGGAAGGGTGATTGTAGACCTGCTAAATCGACCAGCTTCAAAAAGGATAAACTTCCGCCGGCCTTGCAGAGCTCCAAGTAATCTTTCCACGCATCCTGGTAGTTATCCTGCATTTTAATCCAATATTGATAGGCACATATTTGCGCAAGTGTATAATCAATGTAATAGAACGGTGACTGGTATACATGCGATTGCAATTGCCATCTTCCTCCACTTTCTAAATATTCATGTCCATCATAATCCAAATCTGGCATATATTTCTTTTCGATGGCACGCCAAGTAGCTCTTCGTTCTTTGGGTGTCATTGAAGGATTTTCATAAACGGCATGCTGGAATTCATCAATAGCTACACCATAGGGCAAGAAAAGTAAGCCACTGGATAAGTGCTCATACTTATATTTCTCTGTATCTTCTTTAAAGAATAGACCCATCCATGGCCAAGTAAAGAATTCCATGCTCATACTGTGTATCTCAGCGGATTCGTATGTTGGCCAGAAATATTCATTGATCTTATGATGCTTACTACTATACACCTGGAAGGCATGTCCTGCCTCATGTGTGAGGACATCAATATCGCCACTGGTCCCATTGAAATTTGAAAAGATGAAAGGGGCGCCATAGTTAGCGATAAATGTGCAGTAGCCCCCCGTGTTTTTCCCTTTCTTTGTTTCTAGGTCCATGAGTTCGTATTGGGTCATGAAGTCAAAAAACTCGCCGGTTTCCTCAGAAAGCTCTTGGTACATTTTAACCCCGTTGTTGATAATCCAAGCCGAATCACCTTTTGGCTTTGGGTTACCCGAATTAAAAAACAAACCTAAATCGTAATGCTTAAGCTTTTCAAGACCCAGGCGCTTGGCCTGCTTTTGCCGTATCTTGCTGGTCAAAGGAACGATATGCTTGCGCACTTGTTCGCGATAGTTTGCCACCATTTCAGGATTGTAATCGGAGCGTTGCATGCGTAAATACCCCAATTCGACGAAATTCTTTAAGCCCATTTTGGTTGCCATTCCATGCCGAAGCTTCACTAGCTTGTCATAAATAGAATCAAAAGACTCTTGATTCTCGGCTACGAAATTGTAGCGAGCCTCTGCAGCGGCTTTTCGCACGGCCCTATCTTTGGATTGGGTATATGGGGTAAGTTGAGAGAGGTTTAATTCTTTCCCATCAAACTGAATATTGGCGCTTGCCACTAATTTTGAAAATGAGGAACTTAATTTGTTTTCCTCTTTGAGATCTTCTATAATTTCTTTGCTAAAGGCATTTACACGATACTCTGCAATAGTAAAAAGCTGTTCACCAAACTCTTCGACCAATTCTTTTTTGAACTTCGATGCTGCCAAGGCTTGGTAATACTCAAAGTTGATGTCGTGAATTTCTGGAGAATTCTCATCGAAAAACGTTCGTTCTCCTTCATAAAATGCATCAGTGGTATCTATTGAGTTTCTGATGTAGGCTAAATTGGATTGGGTGTCGATGTCCGCATTAATTTTATTGATAGCTTGAATGGCCTCCTTTTGTTGATCGACAGTATCGGCATTTTTGAGTACGTCAATTTGTTCTCTGAATAAGCGTTTGAAAGACTCGATATCTGGTCTCTGGTAGGGTAATTCCGTAAATTTTTTCATAAGTTCTTAAAGTAATTTTCTCTCTCTTTTAATAGTTGCTTTTTTCCAAAATGAGCTTAGAATGCGGATATTATAAATGATTATTCCGACAAAGCTCGAAACACTGAACAATAGGAATTCCGTGTTAATGTACTTCATCAAATCCACTGCTTCATTCAAACTGATACTGTCGCTGGTTATCAGCTGATCCATTGCCATGCTGTCAATAACACCCAGGATGAGCTCTAATCTATTGAGGATGTAAATAAACAAGAAGATGTTTAGCACAAACAAGGTATATCGAAGCCACTTATTTTTATGTAAACCAATAATGTAGAACTCAAAACTATTTCGAATACTGGTAATGGTAACAAAAACGATAAGTAAATTAGGCAGTAAAAAGTGATATTCCCCATGCCAAAGCATTGGGGTTTGTACCGCTATACTAGCAATCATGGCGAAAACTAGCCACCCAATTGTTTTAATCCACGCAGTTTTCATTAATACAGTGATTTTAAAACTCCATATACTCCTTCTTGGTTCAATAAGCTTTTTAAACTATCGGGAGAAGCTATTTCGAGCGTTGTGATTTTTTCGGAGTAAAAGGCTTGAGCACTATCATTTTCTACAAGAACAGCAGCAATAAATCCAGTTCTATACAGATTATCAAGATTTGGTTTTCGATTAATTCCAGCAGTTACGTCATTCAAAGCACCTTGTGGATCTCGATTAAGGAGTTTTAGCCATGCGCGATGATTATACAAATGACCACTACTATCATTTTGAGCCATGCCTTTCTCTATAAGAAGGGCAGTTTCGTCAAGTGTGCTGGTGTCAAACAACATAAATCCCGTCTGATACTCATAGCTTATAATTGCTGTACTATCCAACGACCGAGCATAGTCAAAATTTTCATAGGCTTCTTCGAGATTGCCCATTTTAGCTAGGATATACCCCTTAAAATTGTACGCACTTTGTTGCTCTGGGAATTCATTTAAATATCCAGTTAAAGCTTCTAGCGTTTTCTCATTACCCAGCGAATCATAGGCTTGGTATATCTTCATGTAATCTGCATAAAACTTATTGGTTTCAGTGTCTTTGGGCGCATCTGTATCCGTGCAAGATATCGCAAAAAGTAGGATGAAAAGGTAAAGTAGGTTTTTCATGATCTTTGTGTCGAGAAATGAGCTACAAAGCTAGCAAATTAATCAGCTTTTTAGATGACACAATTTTTGGCATTTCGCTTTAACCAGGTTTCGTGTCGCTTATAATCAGGGCAAGCTTTCTCTACCCGTTTCCAAAATTTTGGACCATGATTTTGGTGTTGTAAGTGAGATAACTCATGAATTAGAACGTATTCTACTACCTCTTTGGGTGCCAGTAAAAGCCGAATGGAAATATTGATATTTCCTCGGTTACTGCAACTGCCCCAATTGGTGCTGTTGTTTTTCATCCGCAAGCTATTCAGTTGCCCAAAGGAATGTTTGTCATTTAAAGCTTGTAGCCACGACCATATCATAAGCTTATACTTTCGAGCTAGAGCCTTGTATATCATTTGGCTTAGCATCTTCTCGTAGATTTCTTTATCCTTTATTGATTCAACATACAGGCTGATCACCTGATTTTTAAGCCGCACTTGGCTTTTGTTGGCATCAGGAAATATTTTCAGTACATAGGTAGCATCATACAAGCGAATCTCATCGCCATCGCGGTATGCCTTATAACGGTCGTAGTGAAAATGGGGTTTTTCATTTAAGCGTTTTTTTGCCCATTCAACAAACTGATTGATTAAGCGTTTTTTTTCAAATTCAGGCAGTAGGATGGGTAAACGGATGTGCACCCCAGACTGGGTAAGTGAAACGCGACTGTTTTTACGATTTTCGTGATAAACAGTCAGTTTTACCTTGTTATCATTCCAAAGAAAGTGGAATTTTTCCTTTTTTATATCGCTTTTGAACCCAAACAAATCAATTCTTGTTGAAACTGAACCTAATTTTAAATATTGTCTGCTTATCTAGTAAGACTTTATATCTTTGTAAGGCTAATTAAATACAAATTAATGGAGAATAATTTCAATTTAGAAGAGATACTTCAGAAACTTGGCAACAAGTTCGACGATAAATTTTTAGACGACCGTAAAGTATTTCTATGGGGTGCAGTGCATGATGAATCGGCGAAGCAAGTAGTTAATCGCTTATTGTATCTCGAATCTAAAGATCCAGGCAAAGAAATTACCTTTTACATCAACAGTCCGGGCGGTGTAGTAACATCCGGTTTGGTAATGATTGACGCTATGAAGATGATTAGTTCTCCGGTGAAAACGGTTTGTATGGGCATGTGTGCTTCTATGGGAGCTATGTTGCTTTCTCAAGGAGAGGCGGGTAAAAGAGAAATGTGGAAGCACGGAAGAGTGATGATTCATCAACCAAGTATTGGTGGAGCCTATGGTCAGGCAAGTGATTTGGAAATCACTGCAGAGCAAATGCAAAAAACAAAAGAAATTTTAGCTCAAATGTTAGCGGATTCTTGCAATAAAAGTTTTGATACGATTATGGAAGATTTTGACAGAGACTACTGGTTGGATGCTGAAGAGGCCTTGAAATATGGCATTGTAGATAAAATTTCAACTGAAGTATAAAGAATGACGGATTTAAATATTGAAATAGCTCGTTTGCAAGGCGAAATTGCGACTAAACTCGGTTTGGAAAGCGCCCACGTAATTTTTGATTTTGCTACACATGATGGGGTAGTTAAGCTGGATTTGATAACCATTAATCCGCGCCACGAGCAGTCATTTCTTTTTCATACCACAAAAGCTATTGATAAGAAGGAAGCCTTGGAGAAAATGCTGGATTATTTGGCGACACAGCACAAAAACGAACAAACCTATACAGTGCAATGGAGAAAGGTTGGTGATGCAGAGTTACATACCTCTTATTTTAGTGCGCTTAATATGTATGATGCTTTAGATAAGTTTTACTTCAATCGGGAGTTAAACTCTTTCAATATTTTTAGCATCACCTTAAATCCGGTAGCTTAAAATCAAAGAACTTTAAACAAAAAAACCTCGCCATAAAGCGAGGTTTTTTTGTTTAAACTATTACTTCTACAATAAATCGAAGTATAGATAAAGTCCATAGCTATCTTCCACATCGTCAATGTTCTTAACTGCAATGGAGTATTCGTAATCTGTTTTTTCATCAAGCGCAGTAAACTCGGCATAACCGTCGTCTGCCATAGTGGGATTACCATAAGCTTTAGTATAGGCTTCAATAATCATATCATAAACGCTTGTTGCGCCCTCTAGTGAAACATTGTATGTTTCAACCTTTATTGAATACAAACCTTGTTCATCAAAACGGTAAGTTATGTCGCCAAAATCAAGGATTTCTTTACCCATATCGGTAGTTACGATCAATTCTTCCGGAATTTCATCTTGATACACAGAAACTGTACTTCTGGATGTTTCCATGTCATAAATGGCCTCTCTTGACATATCGAAGTGCGCCCCGCGAAAAATGCCACCAGTTGTAGGCAGCATCAAATCATTGTACAAAGGATTGTTCGTTGAAGAACGACCAGTGTTTGAAACTTCTTCACTTACAATTTCCTCCGTACCTGCATCGCTATTTTTGGCTTTGTCAAGCAGATCACCTACGGTAGTATCGCAGGCAAACATGAAACTTGCCGCAGCAATTAAAATCAAAAATTTTTTCATTTTATGGATTTTTAGTAAATAATAGGATAAAATTAAGGTATTCCTCGCAAGAATGAAAACAGCTAGAGCTTTCTTTACTTTTTCATTAATTTTAATGCATTAACGAAACACATGAAAAAATATGTACTCGCCTTAGACCAAGGCACTACTAGTTCTCGGGCTATCCTTTTTGATAGTTATGGAAATATTAAGTTTACCGCACAGAAAGAATTTCGACAGATTTTTCCAGAATCTGCTTGGGTTGAGCATGACCCTATGGAAATATGGCGAACCCAACTGGAAACTGCTCAAAATGTCATGCAGTATGCAGGCGCCAAACCAACGGAAATTGCAGCGATTGGTATTACTAATCAGCGAGAAACGACAATTGTTTGGGATAAAACTACGGGTGAGCCCGTTTATAATGCCATCGTTTGGCAAGATAGAAGAACCGCGAAATTTTGTGATGAATTGCAGAGTCGAGGGCTTGCTGAGTACGTGAAAAAAACTACGGGTTTAGTTATTGATGCATATTTTTCAGGAACGAAAATCGCTTGGATATTAGACCATGTTGAGGGCGCTAGAGAAAAAGCTGAGAAAGGCGAATTGCTTTTTGGAACGGTAGATTCTTGGCTGCTTTACAACATGACAGGGGGTAAAGTACACGCTACGGATTATTCAAATGCATCACGTACGCTCTTGTACAATATCAATACCTTAGCATGGGATGAGCGCATGCTGAAGGAAATGAATATTCCTAAGGCCATGTTACCGGAAGTAAGAAACTCTTCGGAATTGTATGGTCACACAGAAACCAATCTTTTCCAAGGGGAAATTCCAATAGCGGGAATTGCCGGAGATCAACAAGCGGCTCTTTTTGGTCAGGCTTGTTTTACGCGCGGCATGGCTAAAAACACCTATGGTACCGGTTGCTTTATGTTGATGAATACGGGGGAGGAAAAAGTGGATTCACCATCAGGTTTATTAACCACAATAGCGTGGGGAATGGACGGGAAAGTCACCTATGCACTAGAAGGAAGCGTGTTCATTGCCGGAGCAGCAATTCAATGGTTGCGAGATGGTTTGCAGCTGATTGAAACCGCCGCAGATAGTGAAACTATGGCAACGGAAACAGCAGATAGTGATGGTGTGTATGTTGTTCCCGCCTTCGCTGGATTGGGTGCACCATATTGGGATATGTATGCTCGAGGAGCTATTTTCGGTTTAACTCGACGAACCACCAACAAGCATTTCGTTCGAGCTACACTGGAGTCTCTGGCCTATCAAACGAAAGATGTATTGAATACCATGGAATTGGATTCGGGTATTCAGTTAGACACTTTGCGGGTAGATGGAGGGGCATGTGCAAACAACTTATTGATGCAGTTTCAAGCAGATATATTAGATACTAGCGTTGAAAGACCCAAAGTGATTGAAACCACAGCCTTGGGTGCGGCGTATCTCGCTGGCATAGCAGTTAATTTTTATAGACAAGAAGAAATAGCTAAGAATTGGCAGGTAGATCAACGGTTTGAATCTGCCATGGATGAGCAAGTTCGGGAAAAAGCTTATAATGGTTGGCTAAAAGCTGTTGAACGTTGCAAGGGGTGGATAGATGAAGATTAAATCGGTTTATATTACTTAATTTATTTGTAGTCAATTTAATCTCAATAAGTATATAATTGTGAGGTACACAAAAGT
>JAFMKE010000085.1 GCA_017853115.1 Verrucomicrobiota bacterium | reverse complement strand
TTTTTCTGCGGAGAGACTGGGACTCGAACCCAGGCGACCCTTGCGAGCCGACAGATTAGCAATCTGCTCCGTTACCACTCCGGCACCTCTCCAATGTCTTTTTTAAGAACGGACGGCAAAGTTAATTCAAAAATCGATATAACAAAAGCTTTTGTTAACCAATATTCATCTGAATCTTCTTCTGAATATCATCTACATTTTCCTTGAATTCCGGATCGGTATCCAAGAGGTTTTGAACGGCTTGACAAGAGTGGATGACTGTACTGTGGTCTCTTCCCCCAAAGTGCTTACCGATTACTTTTAATGAGTTCTTGGTATAATTTTTCGCTAAATACATCGAAAGTTGTCTAGCCTGAACAATCGATCGTTTTCTTGTCTTTTCTTTTAACTTCTCAATGCTGATATCGAAATACTCACAAACAGTTTTCTGGATGTAATCGATAGAAACCTCACGACTGACGCTCTTCACGAAGTTCTTGATAATCTTCTTCGCTAAATCTAAATCAATTTCTTTCTTGTTTAAGGAGGATTGAGCCAATAAAGAGATTAAGGCACCTTCTAACTCACGGATATTTGTATTAATGTTGTAAGCCACAAATTCTACCACTTCACGAGGCAACTCAATACCATCAGAGTACATTTTCTTTTCGAGAATAGCTATGCGGGTTTCAAAATCGGGAATCTGAACATCCGCACTTAGGCCCCACTTGAAACGAGACAATAGCCTTTCTTCCATGCCCTCTAAATCTCTCGGAGGTCTATCAGAAGTTAAAACCAATTGTTTGCCGCTTTGGTGCAAGTGATTGAATATATGAAAGAAAATATCTTGGGTCTTTTGCTTATTGGCAAAAAACTGGATATCATCGCATATCAGCACATCTATTAATTGATAAAAATGAACAAAGTCATTAACTGCATTATTCTTTAAGGCATCAATAAACTGATTGGTAAATTTCTCAGAAGAAACGTACAATACCGTTTTGTTCGGCATTTTCTTTTTGATCTCATTACCTACCGCTTGCGCAAGATGTGTTTTACCTAAACCAACACCTCCCCAAATTACCAGAGGATTAAAAGCTGTTCCTGCTGGCTTTTGTGCTACAGCGTAGCCTGCAGAGCGCGCCAGACGGTTACAGTCCCCTTCAATGAAATTATCAAAATTATAATTGTGATTCAGTTGTGAATCAATATTCACTTTTTTAAGACCAGGAATGATGAAAGGATTCTTAATGTTTTTTCCTATCACCATAGGAATGGTTGACTCTTGATTTTCCGAATTCCCCGTATTGTAATTCGGATATTCTATGGTATATGGACCAGAATTGTTATTGCTGTTTTCTACAACGATGCGATACTCTAAACGCGCATCCTCCCCCAACTCTCTTTGAATAGTCTTTCTCAGTAAGGTAACATAGTGCTCCTCTAGCCACTCATAAAAAAACTGACTCGGAACTTGAATAGTTAACACGTTGTCCTTTAACCCAACGGGGACAATTGGCTCAAACCATGTCTTATAACTTTGGATACTAACATTATCTTGTATAATCTTCAAAGCATTTCGCCAAACAGAGTCGTGAGTTTTGGTCATAATCGGAATTAAAGTTTGGTATTTATTAACAATTCTTTAAGGGACTGTAAAAGTGTTAAAATTATTGTTTAAAAAAAACTTATTTGACTATTGTTTTTTTAGAAAAAATTACAGGTGGAAATTTTTTTAAATTTTTCTTTTTGTCCTTGATTAAGCTCACATCAAGCCTACCTAAATTGATGCCTGCCCAACCCACTTGATTGACCACTACTGGCTGATTGTTTAAGTTGTTAACAATCATAGGTTTATCCAAGAAAGTATGTGTGTGTCCACCAATGATGATATCAACATTTTCGGTAGTTTGTGCTAAAATTAGGTCGGATACTTTATTGCTCTTATAACTATAGCCGAGATGGGAAAGACAAACCACTAAATCGCAATCCCAATCATTTTTTAGCGCATAGGCTGTTGAATTCGCTGCTTGAATAGGGTCTTGATACTTAATGTTTCCGTAAAGTTTGTCAGGAACTAATCCCTCCAATTCTATACCGACGCCAAAAACACCAATCTTGATAGTACCTTTTTCAAACACTTTATAGGGTTGTATGTGCTGCTGAAGCGGCGAATCGTCAAAATTATAATTGGCATTGAGGAATGGAAACTTAGCAAAAGGCAATTGCTTAATTAAGCCATCGACGCCAGCATCGAAATCATGATTGCCAAGCGTGGTGGCGTCGTAACCCATTTCACTCATCAATTTAAACTCAAGTTCACCGCCATACACATTAAAGTAGGGCGTTCCTTGAAATATATCTCCAGCATCCAAAAGCAGCACATGTTCTTCCTCATTTCGGATTTGTTTTACAAGATGGGCTCGTTTCGCCATTCCACCCAAACCTTCATATTTGCTTCCTGCCGGGAATGGATCGATACGACTGTGTGTGTCGTTGGTATGTAAGATGGTTAGTTTTACAAAATCTTCCTGACCACCACCGGCTAAAATCTCTAAAGGCAAAGTAGAGGCACCTAAAACAACACCTCCGATTCCAAGTTTCTTTATGAAATCTCTTCTTTTCATTTAATTATCCTCATTTCATTGATGTACGGTAAAGCCTGATCGTTGTTGCTAAAATCTTCGAAATAAGCCTTAAAAGCATCGCGAAGCAATACATTGGTGTTTTCCTGTGGCAAACCCTTGAGCATATTCATATTGTCGCCACCATTAGCTAAGTAATCGGAAATGGCTATGCGATATGTTGATTCATTATGTAGTCTCTTTCCATTAATTTGCACATCATCAGCTGTATTGTCTTTGATAGTAAAAGTAACGCCAGCAACGGGCCATCCACCACTGGCGGCTATCGCATCCAACATCGATTGAACTTGTTTTCCTGTTAAACTTAATACTACTAAATAGTTGTCAAAGGGCATCAACTCATAAACGTTCCCAATGGTAACAGGGCCCTTTGTTAAGCTTGGCACGCGAATACCGCCATAGTTGATAATTCCAATGTCAATAGAACTGCGTGTATACTCCGAGGCCATTGCCAATGTGGCATCTGCAAGCAGATTGCCTAAAGATGATGAGGGTTTATCTTTAAACAAATCAATTTCAACTCGAGCGATTACTTTATCCATTGTACTAGCTAAATCATCGCGGTAAGGGGAAATTATTGATTCTATCTCCTCATCTTTATTCGGATAATCTGCATGAATTGGTAGTTGATTCGTTTCTACATCATAAATGAGGTAGGCTTTCGAGCAGGCACTTAGAAGAAGTAGTACGACAAAGATGTAACTATACTTCTTCACTATATAAACAGGGTTTTTACTTCCAGCTGAATAAGCTCGTTAACTTTTTGTGGTGTGAGAAGTTCTTCATTATCCAAATACTCCTCAACTATCAATTTTCCTAAGTCATAAGCCACCTTCCCATCTTCAAGTTCTTTAGCCTTGGCATTTACTAAGTTGGCGAAGGTGTTTTTATAGGCCACAACCGCACTCCAAATGCCATTAGATACATATACTTGTTGTGTGATATTATGTTCAAATTCGCTTTGAATAGTTTGAATCAAGGCAATTTTTAACTGCTTGGCTGTCATGCCTGGTTGGGTAACACGAGGAATAATTTGCTCTGGTGAGGTGCGATGTATAAAAAGACTAAGTCGCTCATATGCTTGAAGTTTCAAAGGGACAATATCTTTACCGTTGGACGATTTTAATTCCAACAACTTGAGCTTATAATTGTTTTGATGATGCAAACGCATCATAATGTAAACCACAAGTGCTACAACCAACGCGGGCAATGTGTATTTTATGATTTCGAGGAATATATCCATAGTCTCGTAAATATGTATATTTATATGCGATTATTGTGCAAATTAAAAAATAAAATTTCGAATGGGGAAAGTTATCAGTGAATTAGATAGAAAAGCACCTATCATCTTTACATCTTCTGCAAAAAAAGAAATACAACGCTTACTTAATTTTGAGGATGAAGGCAAAGTTTTATTCATTGGCGTGAAGAATGGTGGTTGCTCAGGCTATTCCTATGTGTTTGAATTTATTCATCCCGATGAAGCGCATCGCGTGTACCAACTTGAAGGAATGGCTCTTGCTATATTGCCAGAAGATTTATCCATGATTGATAACCTCGAAGTGGATTACGAGCAAGGCCTAAACAATAGGGGTTTCACCTTCGAAAATCCCAATGCTGATACAACTTGTGGTTGTGGAACCTCGTTTGCTTAACTAAGAAGCTATGCGAATTCTTATTCTTCTTTGCCTCATTGTGTTGATCGGAACGGTCAATGCCCAATTGACTATTGTTAATACGCCTGTTATTAACGCCTATGCTGCGGTTACCGGAGTTGACTTTTGCAACAATGCAATGGCTCTTGCTAATAATGCCGAAAGTAATTTTTCTATTGGAGACAAGGTGCTTATCGTTCAAATGAAAGCAGCAGAGCTCTTTACCACGCAAAATAGTGCATTTGGAAGCGTAGCGGATTACCGTTCAGCGGGCAGTTATGAGTTTAATGAAGTAAAGTCAATCAATTTTGGCAGTATCAGCGGCTTGCAATTTGAAAATACGCTATTACATGCTTACGATGTCTCAGGTAAGATCCAAATTATTCGAATACCACAATATCAAGATGTTCGTTTCGATGCTACCTTGACAGCCATTCCTTGGGATGGCGCCATTGGTGGTATTCTTGCGTTTGAGGCGAGCGGGAATGTTGAGTTACAAGCCGATATTTTTCTCGATGGAATTGGCTTCAGAGGGGGCGAGTTTAGTAATGATGCGAATTGTTATGCAACATCAGGCGGTTTTCAAGGCTACTCCTGCGTAAACGCAGATAATTGTGGCGCATTTAAGGGAGAAGGTTTAGGATTGGCCTATGACAATCAGTTAAAGGGACGTGGCAGAAACGCCATGGGTGGCGGTGGCGGAAATGATCATAATGCCGGTGGTGGTGGTGGAGCTAATGGTGGTCACGGGGGAAGAGGAGGCGATAATGATTTGAATACCCAGTTTTGCGATGGTCAAGGCGGTTTTGGTGGAGAAAGGAATAGCATGGGTCTGAGTAATAATCGTTTCTTAATGGGCGGTGGCGGTGGCGCTGGAGATAGTAATAACGGCACTGGCACTGCGGGTGCAAGAGCAGGTGGTTCCTTATTTATTAAAGCTTCTTCCCTAAGCTCGAATGGTTTCCAAATCAATGCCAATGGCCTTGATGCTGATTTAGCCAGCGTAGATGGTGCTGGTGGAGGCGGTGCGGGAGGAACAGTAATTTTGGAAGTGAATACCTTTATGGATGCCTTAACGGTTAATGTGACTGGTGGCAATGGTGGTGATATCAGTGACAATACCAACTGTCCTGGCGTGGGTGGTGGAGGCGGTGGAGGAACGCTTTGGATTCAACAAACAGCTGCAATTCCGAACATTACCTTTAATGCAAATGGTGGATTAAAGGGTGAGTACACCTCAAATCTTTGTAGTGGCCTCGACTTGTTTGCAGAAGATGGTGATGCGGGTGAGATAGTCTTTGATTATTTACCTGTAATAGCATCTGAAGAGTTTATAGCCACTGAAGTATCTGCGGGCACAGGTGCTATAATTTGTGTAGGAGAAGCAACTCCGCTTACGGCGCTTGTTACGGGAAGTGCTGCTAGTAATTTTTCATGGAATTTGAATGGGGATTTGGTTTCTACGCAGAATGACCTTGATGTTTCGCCAACAACAGCGGGATTAAATGAATATATCGCTCAGGCCGAATGGCAGGTTTTTGGGCAACAGTGTCTCGTTGAGGAAATTGTGAGCATCATTGTTAGAAATCCCGATATAACTATCGTAGCGAGCCCAACAAGCCCTGTTGAAGTGGGTGACCCCGTTTTCCTTAATGCTGTAATCGCGCCAGCCAGTCAGAATTACACCTATGCGTGGAATCCTAACTATGTTATGCCCAATGATGATAGAAATGCGGTTGTTGAGCCACTGGAAAGTGCTAATTTCTGTATAACAGTGACAGACGAAATTGCTTGTGCGAAAACGGAGTGTGTGTTTATTCCTGTCATATTGCCCCCAACCGGTGCTCCGGATGCTTTTTCGCCAAATGGAGATAATGTAAATGATGTATTTAAGATTTTAACTGAACCAATCTTGGAACAAACGGCTTTCAAGATTTACAATCGCTGGGGTGATTTACTGTATGAAAGTGATATTGTGTTTGAGTGGAATGGAACCGTAGATGGTGTGGAACAAAATCCTGATGTGTACATTTGGGTAGCTGAATATACCCATCGCAATACCGGTGAGCATAGCAGACAAGAGGGTTATGTTACCTTAATAAAATAATGGAACAGTTCCGAACCATATTAAGTCGACGAAAGGATAGCTTCCAATTAGTCTATTCAGATAGAATCATGCTGTCGGGATCTTGTTTTGCGGAGCACATGGCGACAAAGCTACAAGAGCGGAAGTTTAGCGTCTTGAGTAATCCGTATGGTATTCTTTTTAATCCAATTTCACTTTTTCAGTCATTTCAGGAGATAATCAATCAGCGTATCTACAAAGAGCAAGATTTGGTTTTTCATGATGAATTGGAACACAGCATGAATCATCATTCAAGATTCTCTGGAACAAATCCCACAAAGGTTGTCGGAGAAATTAATCGCCAAATTCAAAGTGCTCGTGACTTCTTGCAAGATGCTAAAGTACTTTTTCTAACATTGGGAACGGCCTGGGTGTATCGTTATGATGGCTCTATTGTAGCCAATTGCCATAAAATCCCTAACCATCAGTTTGAAAAAGAACTTTTAGATATCCATACGATCGTGGATAGTTTCTACATCATGTATGATCAGCTGAAGATTTTTAACCCCAATCTTCAAGTGGTTTTTACCTTAAGTCCTGTTCGACATATCAAAGATGGTATAGAAGAGAATAGTGTGAGTAAGGCCATTTTACGTACGGCTATTCATCAGTTAAGCCAAGAGAATAAGCAAGTGAATTATTTTCCGGCTTATGAATTATTAATGGATGATTTGAGAGATTATCGATTCTATAATGCCGACATGCTGCATCCCAATGAGCAGGCGATAGATTATGTCTGGGCTTATTTCAAAGATTGTTATTTTGCTTCGGAAACACAAGATATTATTCAGCGGGTGGAAAAGCTTGAAGCGGCAATCAACCATAAACCTCGCTTTCCCGAATCAGACGCCTATCAAAAGCACCTGGCCTTTATTGAGAAGGAAAAGAAAGCTTTAGGTGGATATTACGATTTTTTGAAATGGGAATAAATGTCTAAACGCACAGGTTCTAGGACTTGTTAGCTTTAAATGCATATTCGATTAATGTGTCGATATCTACATATCTAAGGGCTTCTTCGGCGCATGCTTCCAAAATAACTTGAGGTGCGGCGTTGTTTTCATAGGCTTCTTTCCATCTTAGGGCACATAAGCACCATTGATCGCCGGGTTTTAAGCCTGGAAAATCAAATTCGGGTCGAGGAGTACTGAGGTCATTTCCCGCAAGTAAAGAAAACTTGAGAAATTCTTCCGTCATAATCGCACAAACCACGTGACGACCATAGTCTATATCTTCTGTACGACAATAACCATCGCGGAAATACCCAGTTATTGGATTTAGGCAGCAAGGGATGAGTTCTTCACCGAATATATTTTTTACCATAGCGGGGGTAAAATTAGCGTAATTTCTTTCTGTTAAAACAAAAAAACCCCAAGCAATCTTGAGGTTTTTAAGTGGTGCCTCCAG
>JAFMKE010000084.1 GCA_017853115.1 Verrucomicrobiota bacterium | reverse complement strand
TGATTCTGGTCTATATTTTTTCTTTAATCCAAAAAGGAAATTTCTCAGGAATTGATCTTGGCATTCTCGGTATTGCGCTTGTTTCGGATTCCGAAAGAATGCGCTCAATTCGTGTTTACTCAAGCGTAAATCGACCGAATGAAAAAGATCTAATATATCGGTATCTTTTAATTTCAGTGCAATTTTTAGTTTGCGAAGTATAATGTTATTGTTCAATAGCGTTTCCGGTTTTGGACTAGGTCCCTCTCGTTTGCCTCGCTGGGCGATTATGAAGCCATTAAGAAAGGTGGCAAATTCGATATCTTTCATTTTAATGAAGGATTCATGTTCGGGTTTATGCAACCAAGTTTGGATAGTCACTTCATTTTCAATCGCATCCACTAGCTTGAATATTTCTACTATATCTGCTTCACTCCAGTTAAAAATAAAACGCAATTGTCTGAAAACTTCGTTGGCTAGCATGTTTTGGATTATTAATTCGGATTGAGATGGCTGTAGATCTTAATTACACTTGCATAACACCAGTACTGTAACCCTCTTTGATTGGCGCATGATTTGCCGCTTCAATACCCATGCTAATGGCCTTTCGCGTCTCTAATGGATCAATGATATCATCTACCCACAAACGAGCGGCCGCGTAATAAGGATCGGTAGTTTTATCGTAACGGTCCTTTATCTTATTGAATAATTCCTGTTCTTTTTCTTCCGTAATCTCTTCTCCTTTTTTCTTCAAGGAAGCTACTTGAATTTGCATTAGAACTTTTGCCGCTTGCGCACCTCCCATTACTGCTACACGCGCACTTGGCCAAGCCAACATTAATTTGGGGTCATAAGCTTTACCACACATGGCATAATTACCAGCGCCATATGAGTTGCCAACAACTACACTAAACTTAGGAACGATACTATTCGACATGGCATTCACCATTTTCGCACCATCTTTAATAATACCTCCATGTTCAGAGCGTGAACCCACCATGAAACCACTTACATCGTGCAAAAAGACCAATGGAATTTTCTTTTGATTACAGTTCATTATGAATCGTGCGGCTTTATCTGCGCTATCACTATAGATTACTCCACCGAATTGCATTTCACCTTTCTTACTCTTAATGATTTTTCGCTGATTCGCTACAATTCCTACAGCCCATCCATCAATTCGACCATAACCGCAAACTATGGTTTTCCCATAACCTGCTTTGTACTCAGTAAACTCAGAATCATCCACCAAGCGCTCAATAATCTCAAGGCTGTCATACGGTTTAGCATTGCCTTCTGAGATGAAGCCATATATTTCCTTTGGGTCTTTTTTGGGTTCTTTTGGACTAACTCGGTCAAAGCCAGCCTCTTCATAACTACCCAATTTGTTCATCAACTTTCGAATGGTAAGCAAACATTCTTTATCGTCTTTCATTTTGTAATCACAAACACCGGAAATCTCTGTTTGCGTTGTTGCGCCACCAAGGGTTTCATTATCGATGACTTCACCAATAGCGGCTTTTACAAGATAGCTGCCCGCAAGGAAAATCGACCCTGTTTTATCCACGATAAGTGATTCATCGCTCATTATCGGTAAGTAAGCACCACCAGCTACACAACTTCCCATTACAGCAGCGATTTGGGTAATCCCCATGCTGCTCATTTTGGCGTTGTTTCTAAAAATTCTTCCAAAGTGCTCTTTGTCTGCAAAGATTTCATCCTGCATAGGTAAGAATACACCCGCACTGTCTACCAGGTATATGATAGGTAGATGGTTTTCCATGGCTATTTCTTGGGCTCTCAAATTCTTTTTCCCCGTAATAGGAAACCAAGCGCCCGCTTTTACTGTGGCATCATTCGCCACTACAATACACTGTCGGCCCTCAACATAACCCATCACTACAACAACGCCACCAGATGGGCAGCCACCATATTCTGGATACATTCCCTCACCTGCTAATGCACCAATCTCTAATTGAGGCTTATTTTCGTCTAGTAACATCGCAATGCGTTCACGCGCGGTTAATTTACCTTTTGCCTTGTGTTTGGCTATACTTTTTTCACCGCCACCTAAGGCTATTTGATTCTTCTTATGACGAAGGTCGGCTACCATAATACGCATATTATCTTCGTTCTTGTTGAATTCTAAATCTGCCATGAACAATTGCTTTTGAATTGTCCGCAAATTACAGCAAAAAACCTTCACAAAAAAAAGATTGCCCTTATTTGATTCTTGGCTGTAAATTTTCATAACTTTGCAGTTGGGCAAGTCTCATACGACCAGCTCCTGCTGAATCCCCCAGGTCTTGATCGAAGCAAGGGTAGGCGGTTGTAGCGGTGCGATGTGAGTAACTTGCCCTCTTTTTTACAAGCGAAAGCCATCAGGTACTAGATCTCGAGATAAGCGTTTAATTTCGTCGGCATTATTAGGTAAATTCAAAATGTCTTTAGCAACAATTTCGTCGATAATTGGAGTTTGCTTTTCTAGACAATAATGAGGATATGAACTATGTCTCCAGTTTTCAAGCTTTTCGACTAAACCTGCGCGATACGGGTTTTGATGAATATAGTTGAAGCAAATTATAGGATAAAACTCGTTCTCCTCCTTTAGTAGTTTGAACTTACTGTTTTGTTGAAATAAAGATCCGCATCTTCCTAGCTCTTTATTGACCCCTCTAGTGTATGAGCTAAGCATAGTCTTGAAATGCTGTTTAAATTCTTTTTCACAATAGCTGCCCTTGGTGTAAACGAGCAAGTGAAAATGGTTGGGCATAAGGCAAAAGGCAAGAACGGAAACATGGGGAGTTAAATGGTTGAGCATCTTTTTCTGAAAATAGAAGTAGTGCTTTTGCGTGAAGAAAATTCGTTGGCGGTTATTACCTCGATTATAAATGTGATATAAATGATTAGGTTCCATATTGGTGGCACGACTTTGAGTCGTGCCACCAATATCATCCGAATTCATGTTTTTTTAACTCGCAATGAGCAGATAACCGTTTAAATGAGTATATACTCATTTAAAATTCGTACTCTTCATCCAGTTTTGGGATAATCACCTTGTTAAATCCGTGTTCTTTTAAATTATGTTTGAATGTAAGTTGGCGTTTTTCTTCGCCATGAACCAAAAAAATGGTCTCTAACCGGTCTCTATTCTGATTGTCGATAAACAGAAGCATCTCATCGTTGTCGCCATGTGCGCTGAAGGAATTCATAATTACTACTTCAGCTTTAACTTTTTTAATCTCACCAAAAATTCGAACTTCCTCAGCGCCATCTACTATTTGGCGTCCTAAAGTGCCTGCCCCACAGTAACCAACAACTAAAATAGTGTTATTCGGGTCTTCAATATTATTGCTTAGGTGATGTTTAACTCGACCTGCACTCATCATTCCTGAAGCGCTTATTATGATTGCTGCCCCCTGCTGCTTATTGATAAGTTTAGAATGTTCAACCTTTCGAATATATTTTAATTTTTTAAAACCAAAAGGATTGGGGTCAGTACTCATATAAGCTGTTAGGTCTGAATCGAAGCATCCAGGATGCATTAGAAAAATTTCTGTGGCATCAATAGCCAGGGGACTGTCAACATAAACGGGTATATGCGGCAGCAATCCCTCTTTCTCGAGTTGATCTAACATGTACACTATTTCTTGTGTTCTACCCACACTAAAAGCTGGAATAATTAGCTTACCTTGCTTATCTATGCATGCCTTATTGATGACTCTCAATAAATCTTCTTTTTCATTGGGTGCACTTTGATGAACCATTCCCCCGTAAGTAGACTCAGTAATCAAATAGTCTAGCTGTGGCATTGGAAGCGGATCTCTTAAAATAGGTCTATGAGGTCTGCCGATATCTCCTGAAAACCCAAGGTGTTTAATATTGCCATTCGCAGTTTTAATCTTCAATGTAACACTAGCACTTCCTAAAATATGTCCTGCATCGCGGAGTAACACTTGGACGTTATCATTGATAGTAAACCATTTTTCGTATCCTATTCCAATAAATTGATTGCCACATATTTTTGCATCTTCGATGGTGTACAATGGACGCACGGAAGGCAGCCCTTTTTTGTTTCTTCGCCGATTAACATATTCCACGTCTTTCTCCTGGATGAAAGCACTGTCAAGTAACATAATCCCGCACAAATTTCTTGTCGCATGCGTACATATTATGTCTCCCTTAAATCCATCTGCGACAAGTTTGGGTATTCGTCCACAATGATCAATATGGGCATGTGATAAGACTAAAACATCAATTTCTTCTGGATTGAATGACCAGTTCAAATTAAAATCTTCATAAGCAGGTTCATTCCCTTGATATAATCCACAATCTAACAATATATTGTAACCGTCATCTAAAGTGATTAAGTGACTGCTTCCGGTAACAGTGCCAGCGGCACCACAAAATTTAACTTTCATTCTATCCTTTTAAGTGGCGGGTCGCTTTAGGCTGTACTCGCGAAGCAAAGAAAAAGAATGTCTTTTGTAATCGCAAGATTTTGAAGATTTATGTTTAATTTTACGCTTTTGATTTACATAACTTATAGATAAAATGATGAGGCTTTTAACAATTATTCTTGCGGTATTTTTTGGATTCAGTTCTTGTAGTGAGTCAAGTAGTACTCAAACCGAAAATGAGGCGTCAACTCAGCTTGACGATGTAGTAGCAGTAGCCGATAGTAAAACAAAATTAGCAGTAGATGGAATGATGTGTGAAATGGGCTGCGTAAGTGCTATTCAAAAAGAATTGCGTTCAACGCCAGGTGTTGCTTCAGCAACGGTTAATTTTGAAGGGAATTATGCTATGGTTGAGTTTGATAGTAAGCTGGTTGATGAAAATCAGTTGATAGCTGCTATTGAGGGCATAGGTGATCATGCGTATTCAGCCAAAATTTTTGAAGAGGTGTCGGGAGAAGAAAGCGCTGGAGAGCTTGATGAAGAAGAGATAGAGCCTACTAATTAATAATGAAATAGAATTCCAAAAGGGGCTAATTTTTAGCCCCTTTTTTGTTGATATTCGAAATTATGAAAATACTCATTTTACGTTTCAGCTCGATAGGAGATATTGTGTTAACCACCCCGCTTGTTCGTGCGATCAAACAACAGGTTGAAGATGTTGAGTTGCACTATGCCACCAAAGCTACATACAGGGGAATAGTCGAGAGTAATCCATACCTCGACAAGGTGCATGTTTTAGAAGATAATGTTAATCGCTTGGTTCATGATTTACAAATAGAAAAGTTTGATTTGGTTCTTGATTTACACCATAATATCAGAACACAAATTATCAAGATGCGCCTCCGTGTGAAAAGCGTATCAGTGAATAAACTGAATCTTGAGAAATGGTTGTTGACCCAGTTTAAAATTGATAAACTTCCTAAATACAAGCATATCGTAGACCGATATATTTACACAGCTAAAGCGCTTGGTGTTAAAAAAGATGATGGTGGATTAGATTATTTTATTCCAAATCAAGACGAGGTAATAATCGCTGATATGTTTCCCGAGGCGAGGGAAGGCTTTGTTGCGATTGCTATCGGCGCAAAATTTTTAACCAAACGATTACCTTATCCGAAAATAGTGAGTATTTGTGATCAAATCAATCAACCAATTATTTTACTTGGCGGGCTTGATGATATGGCTCGTGGAGAAGAAATCGTTCATCGATCGACAAATAAAAGGATTTTAAATGCTTGTGGCAAACTAAATCTCAATCAGTCTGCCTCTGTTGTCAAACAAGCAGATGTGCTCATTACACACGACACGGGTCTCATGCATATTGCTGCCGCTTTTGAAAAGAAAATAGTTAGTGTTTGGGGAAATACAGTGCCAGAATTTGGAATGTATCCTTATCAAAAAGAAGAGAACTTTAAAATTGTGGAAGTAAAGGACTTAAGCTGTCGTCCATGTTCTAAAATTGGTCATAAAAAATGTCCGAAAGGACATTTTGATTGCATGCAAAAAATTGATGTTGACGATGTAGTCAGGGCTACGGCTGACTATTTAAAACCTGTTTGATTGCTAATTCCAACATTCGATTATCCTCTGATTCCGGATCATATACTTCTTTTAGGTTATAATCGTAGCGATTAGCGGCAATGTTATATACCCAAGCCTTTAAGCCACTGTTGTACTCTTTAATAAGGTCGTAAAAATTAGTACCTGTTTCACGGTTAATCATTTTTACGAGCACTTTGCCTTCAGAAACTTTAAGCCCTCTTAGCTCTTTTTCAAACTCGTTCATGAGTTCTTCTTTTCTATCCTTTTTATATTTTTTAAATTTCTTTTTCTTGGAATTAGCTTTTTCTTCCTCTAATTCCAGAACTACTTCCTTAGCAATTTGATAGTAGGGATATACTTTCTTTACACGTTTTAGGTAGTAATTATACCAATACTCGTCCTGTTTGGTATCAAACTTATACCCGGTAATAGCAATTTCTGGAACGTTTAGTGAAGGTATAGTATCGCCATTAAAAACTACGCCATAAAGTACCTGGATTTCTTCATCATAGTCATATCCACTCTGAGCAAGCAAGGACGAATTAACTATGATTGTAGCAATTAGGATTGTGAGCTTTTTCATAACATCAGTTTAAGCAGTGATTCATCTATCTTCATTTTCTAATTTAACAGATTCAAAGCACATGCCAAAAAAAACCCTCACCGGGCAAGGTGAGGGTTTGAGAATGTAGTCAAAAATATGTTTAGAGAGATTTTTTGTAGTTGAAAGTCAACTTACCCAAGTTGCCGCAATTGCATTCATTGTTTGCAGGGTCCCAATTTTCTATTTTGATCACAGCATAATCATTTCCGCCTCGCAGTTTAGCTATTAAGATCGTTCCCGCCAAAGGGTTCAATATTGTTGAGCTGGGGTTTCCGGCATTGAAGGCTGCTGTGGCATCTTCAACCGACCCATTGTCATAATCGAAAGAGTTATCTCTTACAAACAAAGTTTGGTTACCTGTGCCAGCTTGAAAAGATCCTGTGAAGTTATTGCCGGAAGCATCGATATTTTTCATGTCTTTTGACGTTTCCATACCCGCAGTAGCAACAGTTGTTTCATTTATTAAGTCGTAAGCACCTTCTAAAGAACCGCCAATATGGAAGAAAGCACCTTGCACTTCGGTGCCAAAAGGTGTAGATACAACTCCACTAATACCCATGGCAGTTAAAGTCTTTGTGGCACTCTCGCCGTCATTATCTCTTAATACAAAACTGTAAGTATCAGAAACACCAGCAGCTGGCGCATCTATAGTTAATGTAGTACCATAGCTAGGTGCGTTAATAGTTATGGTTGTATCTGCACCTGGTCGTTGGATTTCAAGTTCGTCCAATTGTTTTCCACTTGTCGGATTTTCAGCAGCTACAACATCAACGGTGAAAGTTGTTCCTTCAATGATTTCGTTGTTTGCGTTTAATCCAGTGGCGGTAACAGTCAAAAGTGGACTAAGATTTTCTTCTCCGTCTTCTTCTGTTGTGCCACAGCTGGAGAAGAAACCTACAACAGCAAAACTTAATAAGGTGAGTAGAATGTTTAACTTTTTCATAATGGTTTATTTTTGATAAGTCTTTAAAAATAGGTAATTTTTTGATGTTAATTATCCATCTTGAGGAATAAACTTATTTAAAAAAATTCGCTTTACGAGTCTTGTCCACAGATTGTTTCAATCTGTCCAAAAAAAAAGATTATTTTATTGTTAAATCGTTGAGAATTATTAATTTTACCGAAGATGACCACGAAAAAGTGACTTATTTAAGACTAAAATTATTAATCTAATTTAAAATGATAAAGATGAATAAAGTGTTTACTTTCCTATTCGTTTTGTTGATTTCTGGTGTGAGTGCCCAAAATTGGGAGCTTATTGCTGAAGATGCAGATTACCGAATAGAGCAACGCCATGAGGTGTGTAAATCAACTCAGGGTTATGACTATGATTACAGAATCTTAAAATTCTCTAACCTGTCGAATAACGAAATAGAAATTGCCTTCAATTTTCAAAGATGGTATAACGGAGATTTTTGTCAAGGTTGTGGACAAGGTGA
>JAFMKE010000083.1 GCA_017853115.1 Verrucomicrobiota bacterium | reverse complement strand
GTGCATTTATATGGCAATCCGTGTGCAATGGATGAGTTGGTATCACTTGCAAAAAAATATAAATTGTTAATAGCAGAGGATGCCGCGCAGGCACATGGAGCTAGGTTTAAAGGTCGGAAGGTGGGAGGTATAGGTGATATGGGCTGTTTCAGTTTTTATCCTAGTAAAAACCTAGGTGCCATGGGTGATGCTGGAGCCGTTTGCTTTAATGATTCTGGTTATGAGGAAAAATTAAAGGCCTATCGAAATTGTGGTAAGGATGCTGCAGGTGCATTTGAATATTTGGGTTTTAATTATCGCATTACTAACTTTCAGGCAGCAGTTCTTAACATCAAGCTCCCCTTTTTAGCTGAGTGGAATGAAAGGAGAAGAGCAATTGCACAGCAGTATAATACAAGTATTGTCAACTCCAAAGTAAGCCAACAAAAAGTTCAGGAATATAACTACGCTGTTTATCATCTTTACGTGCTAAAAGTAGATGATAGAAAACGGTTTTGTGATCATTTGGATAAACATGGTATAGGTTATGCCTTTCATTACCACTCTCCCCTTCACCTGCAAAAACCCTATACCTATCTTAATCAAAAACCCGGAACCCTACCAAATACAGAAGACTTATTCGCTCGGTGTGTGTCTATACCCCTATACCCTGAGATGGACCAGTTGGCAGTTGATCGCGTTATTGAAGTGGTCAATATGTATTAGTTATTTTTCCAATAGAAAATTCCCAATAATCATAGCGTCCATTCCTGACCCATAGAAAGCTGATATAGCCTCTATTGGGTTGTGAATCATAGGTTCTTGGTTGCGGTTAAAACTTGTATTGATACTCATTCCTAAGCCAATATTTTTCTTCAATTCACGGAGGTACGCATAGTATAGAGGGTTTTGATCTTTATTAACGGTTTGAATTCTTGCGGTATTATTGACGTGCGTAATGCTTGGAATGTTGTGCCCTGCTTTTACTTGATAATTAATGGTCATGTGCGGTGCTACGGCTTGCTTTCCGTCAAAATACAGCATAGCATCTTCTTCTAAAACACTCGGACAAAAGGGACGAAATCCTTCCCGAAATTTTATCTTTTTATTTATGATATGCTTCATATCGGGATGTTGTGGATTAGCAAGAATTGAACGTGCACCTAATGCTCGTGGACCGAATTCATCTCTTCCTTGAAACCAGGCTATCACTTTATCTTGTGCCACTAATTCAGCAGCTTGTTTAGCGGGGTTGGATATATTTTTTACCTGAACACCTGTGAGTTCGAAACACTTGAGCAAGTCGTCATTGGTATAAAGATTTCCTAAGTAATAATTCGAAGGAGGTATTGGTCGTTGCCCGTTTTCTTCGGAGACAAGCCATGCTGCACCCAAACTGATACCATCGTCTCCACTTGCTGGCTGAACGAAAATTGCATCAATAAAATCTAAGTTCATCAATTGTTGATTAACCTCACAGTTTAGTGCTACCCCACCAGCAAGACAAAGGCGGCGCAAACCTGTTTCTTCATGTAGCGATTTTACTATGCTTAGAATAGCTTCTTCTAATTTTTGCTGACTTGCAGCAGCAACATCTTTATAATAGTCGCTGAATGGTGTTGAAGGCAAACGCGGCTCTCCCAGGAGTTGAAAGAGTTTATCACTAAATGCGGCTTGCTGTCTGGAACCTTGAGGAGCTCCGGGTTGCAGCGTTTTTAAAAAGTCCGGGTTAGCTTTAAATCCGTTTGTGCCAACTTCGAGGACTTCATCTAAACTGATCTTTGTTGGATTACCATAAGCTGCTAGCCCCATGAGCTTATATTCATCAGTATCTCTGGTAAATCCGCAAAATTGAGTCATCATCGAATAGAAGATGCCCAAGCTGTTTGATCTTGGAACTTGCTCGAGTATTTCAATTTTCCCTTCTTTGCCCTTTGCTTTCTGTATGGCAATGCCATCACCTGAAGCATCCATAGTCAAAATCATGGCTTCGTCATAGCCTGAACCATAGTAAGCCGATGCAGCATGCGCCATGTGGTGGTGTACACGAACAATTTTTGGACAATGTCCAAAGTGATAACGCATGTATTCTTTTAACACGTCTTCATATTGCTCACCCCAAGTACTGCCATGCGTAGCAAGGTAGTCGATGTCTTCAATTGCAATATTCGCAAATTTGAGGGCTTCTATAATGCCTAGGTAGGGCAACTGGCCTGCAGCATGTTTTTTTCGGTTCAAACGTTCTTCGTCAATGGCATAAATCACCCGTCCATCCTGCACCAGTACTGTGGATACATCTTGGTATCCTGCTCTAACGCCTCCATTTATCCCAAGTACATACATTATGCTCCGCAGTTAAAATATTTGTCATAAGCTACCTTCGGCACCAAATTGAGTCTTGACATTAGGTAGATTGGCCATTTGGCCATTCGAATATAATTATAGCTTGTTTTGTAATCTCTAAAGGTTTTGGGATCAAGTTTAAGATATGCTTGAAATTCTTCGTGTGTGATGCCCAGTCGTTTCACACAAAGATCAATGATTCGTTCACTTTCAATTTTATAGACGCTATGTGCTCTGGCTAGGGCAATATCTCGGTCAAGCTGACCACTTCGAACCAAGGCAGAATCGCTGTTCATGTTTAAGTCTATATTGAACTTTACTCGATGAACATATTTAATTAAACTATGGTATAAATCATCGAAGTAATGTGCTCCTGTATACACCCAATCTAGCTCATTAGTAATAATTTCTTCGGCTTCTTTTCGCACATAGTTGTGGTAATAAAATGGTGTGAAGGTTTTTATTCCTTTAATACCAGTGTAATAAAACAACTCTTTAATACCCAAGTTAAAATTGGGCTCATTGGGGTCCCAAGGCTTAAGTTTCACTTTACCCAGTTCATTTTGTACATTTCGAAGATAGTCTCCATCAAAATAGGACCATGATAAGGGCTTAACTCCTTCCGTTCTAAATGATTGTCCAATGAGAATATACTTCACATTTTCTTTATGTGCCATCCCGTAGAGGGAAGATGCAATACCAATGTCTGTGCCTAAATTTAAATCAGGAGTAGAAGCTTTTAAAAAGGAAATTTTTAAATCTTTCCCTTCGCGCCAATCCGAAGTAATCGTGCGTAATTCTACGCCGAGTTTCCTCACTGCGTTAATCATGTTTTCACCGCCAACAGGGTTATCAAACCCATCGTTAAAGTGGACTGCCAATGGACGCAATCCCCAATCTTTAACTACTTTGTATATAAGGTAGGTACTATCTCGTCCTCCGCTTATTCCAACTATACAATCGTATTTCTTTCCTGTACCTTCTTTCTTGATTTTGGCGAATGTTTTTTCCAAATAGGCTTCACCGTGATGGTTGTTAGGAAAAAGTTTGCACATTTTATCGTGAAGCGCACAAAAATTACACTCGCCCTTTTCGTCGAAAGAGATGCCAGGGACGGTGCTGTCTTGAACGCAACGCGTACATACTTGCAAGCTTAAATTAGTTTCTTTTCCGTTAACGATTACCCCACTACCCATTACCACTCAAAGTTATAGCCTTTTTCTTTTAAGGCAACACCAATCTCGGTTCCTTTTAAACGATGATCTTTGGTGTCAATGTCAACCACGGTGAGTTCTCCTGCAAATTCATTGAACAAACCTTGCTTTATCAAACCTTGTGGTCCAACAACCAACGAACAGCCTATCATCTTTTTCCCTTCATACGGTCCGCCCACAATGTACCCCACACTAGTTACACTCACAATAATTGTATCGAAGTAATGAGCCACGTGATACAGCGGTGAGAACCACTTGTCTTTGTATGGATCTTCATCTTCTTTGATAAAGTGGTCGACTGTCCATGAGGATGGACTCAAAATAATGTCAGCACCCATAGCACCCAAGGTTTTGGCAATGTGAGTGGCTTCTTTATAGTTGTCTGCACAAATATTCAAGCCGATTCGGCCCAATGGTGTATCCACAACTCCGAGGGTTTGACCAGTTTGATAATAAGGAAACTCGACCGTTAGTAGATTGATTTTGGAGTATTTCAGGATAATTTTTCCTGCATTGTTGATGAGTAATGCCGTATTGCGATTGGCGTCTTCTCCTTTTTCTGTTAAGCCCACACAAACGTAAATGTCATTTTCTTTTGCCCATTGGCAAAACAAATCGCTGTAATCGCCGGGAATGGCTTTGGCTTCTTTCAGTGATGATGGGTGTGTCCATGCAAAATCGATAGTTTCAGGTAGCACAATGAGGTGGCAACCTTCCGCTTTGGCTTTCACAATCATTTTGTGTGCACGCTCAAAGTTTCTTTCAGGCTCGCCTCCTTCAACGAGGATCTGCCCAAGGGCAAGTTTTAGCTTATTCATCCGTGTCTGCATTTACAAATTCTGGGTAATTCAAAGTTAACTCATTTGCTATGATATCTGCTAGCAAGCTATAGCCCTTTGCATTAAAATGTCCGTCTAACTTCCAAGAGTAATTTAGATAATTTGTTTCGTTTAAATGCTCAGATAGGCCTTGGTTTAAATTGATTGTTGGTATATCCGATTGTTTAAGTAGCTCGTGTAGTTGTTCGAGATAGCTATAGTTTAGTACTTCAGATAAAATTTCTGAATTTTCGTCAAATTGCCGAGGATAAGGTTGTATCAGCACTATGATGTTGTATTTTTCATTAAGTTGCTTGAACAGTTCATTATATGCGATTACGGACTCTTTTTTTAAAACACTTGCCGAACTGGGCGGTAAGAGGGAGAAGTCATATTTCAGTATGCCATGCATGATTGCTCGAATTAAAAAAGAATGTTTGTAAAATTTTTCAATTTTTGGTTCTGTCCTATATTCCAATTTTTTGTTTGTCTTAAATCGCTCAAATCCTCCCCGGAAAACATAGTCATATAAATCTGAAAAATTGACCATAAAAATAAATTGTTGGCAATCTCTTTTGCCGAAAATACTATCAATTAATTTACTTTGAAAGAAAGGGTCACTTCCGGGAAATCCAGCATTGACAATCGGAATATCTAATTTTTTTTCTAGGTGGGCAACAAGGTTGCTGTCTTGAGGCGCTCCTACCCCGAATACAAAAGAATCCCCAAGGAAAATAATTTTATTTAGAGAGTCACAGGCCTCCATGTCCTCATCTTCATATAATCCAAGCGGATTAGAATAATAAGTATATTCAAATTCGACCTGATTAACTGTCATGGTATCATTCGGTTTGGCGAGGTATAGGTACGAAGCGTGATCGGCAGAATACGGAGACTGGTAGGTATTGAAGTTTATTTCTGAATAGGTTTTGAACAAGCCCAGAAGCCTTAGAAGAATTTCCAGTATTATCAATGAGATCATTATACCCCCAAAAAGATAAAGATACTTTTTCATGCTATGTCAATTATAGGGTCGTTTAACTATTTCAAAGTAATACCGCCGGTAGTCATTGTTTTGTTTTGAATGAGAGACTTGTAAATGCATGAAGACATTATGTCGTACCCGCCACCATTAAAGTGTCCGTTAAAAGGCCAATAAAATTGAGTAAGCTCAAGAGTGTCAAAAGCTTGGTTCATGCAGTTATGAATATCAACAACCTCGATGTTCCCCGATAAACAGCTCGGGATTTCCTTAAACAAGGGGTAATTGTCGTAGCCGATATCTGTGGGAAATGGCATAATTACAACACAGTAATCAATTCCATGGCTTGCACAAAGTGAGGCAGTGCGATTCAGTTGATTAACCATATCAAGTTGTATTTTTTTTTGTTCACTTTCCCATTCCGACTCATTAATTAAATAGAGATTATACGGAGTAAATGTGGTGACTATTGCTCGAAACAAATGGGAATATTTAAAAGCCACTTCCCATTTTTTTTCATTAGGTGCTGCTGTGGTGCCATTGGGTAGAAACCTTGATTCATTGCCCCGATAATAAATATCCTCAAAGTCAGAATGATTAATACACTCTATAACCATATTTGGTTTGGCGTCAATTAAATTTTCCTTTAGCATGGTATAATTGAACATCACATCACTGCCGCATACGCCCGCGTTGTATAGATTATATTGAATATCGGTTTGGTTGTTTAACTTATTTTCCAGCAATTTCACCCAAGAGCTATCATAAGGAGCACCATCACCTTCTGTGAAGGAATCTCCTAAACAGATAATTTTTTTACCCACGGTATCATTTTTAAATGTTGTGAAAGACGTTTCTCGATGACCTAATTCGTTGAATGTATTTTTATAGGTAAACTCTCCATAACCATAATCCATTGTCGTGTTTTTAGGCCAAGAATGAAACCATGAATCTTTTTTCGTTCGATATTTGTAAAAGTAGGTTCCTAACATTTGTTCATTATAGGTTTGGAATTTCCCAGAAATACGAAGAGCAATTTCTAAGAAGCCAACAACTAAAAAGGATATCATTAGAAATTTAATCTGTAAGGAATAGCCCTTTTTTTTCATTGACCTGTTAACTTTTTGATATTGAATTTATCGAACATATAGGAATGTAAGTAACTAAGTATTAATGGGATATTTACAAAAAACAAATATAAATGTACAGGCGAATAGTTAATATCCATGATGAGATATATGCCCCAGTGCATGAATATTAACAACCAGCCATATACAACTTTCCCGCGATCAGAAAATAATAGAATGAAGATGAGAAATTCCATTAAGTGGGAAACCAACAAAACTAGTTTTGTAATGATCGGATGGTCAATAATGAAGTTATAGAACAAATTGGCATGGTGAAGAAAGCTTTTTTCACCTGAGGAGTAATATCCCATTAACTGCGATTTTTTAACTTGTATTGCGAAACCTTGATATTCAGAAAACCAACCCAAACCTCCATGACTTAGTTTGGATAGTGCAGCCAAAAAGTAATATGCACAAATTATCTGGACTACAAATTGAATTCTTGTTTTAAATAGCTTTTGTGTAGAGTGGTGAAAGGAATGATAGCTGTACGCCAGCAGTTGTGCAACGAAAATCATTGAAGAGAAGTTATTTATATTTCCTACACCATTCGAGTATCTCAAAGAAAAAGTGAGTATGGAGCTAAAAGACAAAAGCAAAAGAGCTACAATCATTTTTTTTTCCATGAGGTAAAAGACTATCCCGATCAAAGCGAATAGAATAAGAGAAAATCGAATTAACGGTATGTTAAAACTATCGCAGGGTATGAGTAAACAGATTCCTTTCGGGTAATTTATTGCGGGTTCCTCAAACCAAATCAAGCCATTTGAAACTAGCCAATATACCACCATTAGTAGCTTAGTCCAAAACCATGTATAAGCATTGTCTTTATGCTGGTTCAACAGATATTTACTCCAAGCTTTTTTCATATAAGATTTTTTCTTCTTCGATTAGCTTGTCATTTTGTGTTATGAGAAGTTTTCTTTTCAGCTTCAACCCGACTTTGTCTTCCTCCGAATACCAATCGATGTTTTCAAATACTTCTAAGCCGATATGGTAATAGTTAACCAAAGAATCTTCTCGACCTTTTCCATATGAGATATTCCGGTTCTTTAAAGCAGAGTAATACAAATGGCTCATTTCAGCAGCATGCAGCCTACTAATCGTTTTAAACGGTATAAGCAGATTGTTTTGGTCTTCTAAATAAAAGACATAAGCATGTTCTGGAAATGAGTGATACATGGGTATTCGAGAAAAAGGATGTTGCTCGCCAATGCGCCAACTTAAAGCGACAAATAAGAAAAACAAGAATGTATTTTCTCTGACTGGTTTATGTAAAAGTGACAGAAGATATAAACCAGAAGTTATGGAAATCAATATAAAAATCCATTTTATTATCCAGACCAATATACCCCAATCGGGGTACCAGGTTTTAAACTCTTCTAAACCACCAGTTGTCCACCAGATGGGTGTAATTATTAATAGTATTAATGTCAAGAATGCTGCTAAAGACAAGAAGATTGTATGAAGATTTTTTTTATTCATAGAATCATTTACGTTGGGCAGTTACCCAATTCCATAAGGGCCAACTTTCGTCGCCCCAGTGGTGATAGATATGAATAAAGTTAACCTTTTGACTGGTATTCCAATAATCATCTGTGAATTCACCCTTTT
>JAFMKE010000082.1 GCA_017853115.1 Verrucomicrobiota bacterium | reverse complement strand
ATGCGATGGAAACGCCCCCCTTTGTTCGAGTCATCAAATTATACGCATGATACATGCCATCTTCTCTGCGATTCGCAGCAATGCTATGTTGGATAAATTGTAAGGCTACGCGAGTAAAGTTTTGAAGGCCTTGAATGGAAATGCTTCGTTTTTTACCCCAAAATCCTTGTTCATAGATATGCAGGCGATAATCAGAAGCTATTTCTCCAAGTGCATCCAAAATTTTACCACGATGACTATCATCAATAGAAGAAGCCAAAAGATACTCATGGTCGAGTAAAATCTTCCTAACTCCTTTATAGAAATCCATGAGTTCACTAGAAATCTTAACTGACTCAACACTCGTTCGATTTAAAATTTGATCAAAGAACGTTAAAAAACGATGCAAATAATACAAGGTAACCATGGATACTCCATTGCCGACGAGGGCGTTGTTTGCATCATTCCACTCCGGACGCTGTGTATTCATCCATATACCGCCTTCGGGAATAAAATTGGATAATTTAGCGAGCAATGTTGCCAAGGTTTTCTCTACAAAATTCACATGATAAATACGGCTCTTTTCATCTTTGAGCAAGGCCCCATCGCCTCCTTCTTTCTCCCGCAATGCACGAATCGACTCATCTGCTTCATGATCAAAGTCAATTGTATCTTTCGGATTCGCGACAATCGCTTCATAAGACTTAATTCGATATGGCACATTAGCATAAACAAACAGTTCTTGATCGAACCAACTTTCTAATGATCCCGGCTTCCGATCTTCTATTATTTCCAGGAACTTCAGTAAATATATAATCTGATGATCGCCCCAATATCCAATGTAAGACCAAGGATCATCAGGCTCTATAGTTTCCCAATCAAAACCGTCCTTGGTAACTCGATATGGATTGTATCCATCAAAAGTTGTGGCATTGAGGAATTTAAAAATCATCCCTTCTATAAACCCTGGAAAAGCATGAACCAAGGCTTCCCAGTTTTGAAAAATATCACGCCAATTTCCTTCGTAATCAAGAATATCTGAACCATCTACCTCATTGGTTGTATTGATAGAAAACCTATTCCACGGACGACTTGGATCGCCGTGCCTACGACTAAAACGCAGTGGCAAGTATTCGGTTGCTAACCTTTTGAAATCTGCATCGCTTTGCTCTTGAACCAAAGACTTTAAATCGTCTAATTCAAATGTATCTGGCAGTGCATCCAAGACACTCTTTTGTGCGTCAAAAACCGAACGATTCGCGCCGGCCAAAAAGGACATGAAGTCGTTTTTTCGGATCACGTAGTTATTATCAAAAATCCCTCCCCGCATGACATTAAACAAGACATTAGAAAAATGTCTGGCATCATTCAAGGGATCTGTTGTTTTCTGCAGTGCATCAGCTGAAGCATTGAGTTTGATTAATCGTTTGGTGCCATCAAGGATATCCTCGTTCAATTCATCGGGCAATGATGGATTCTGTATAACCTGCTGAATTAACTCAATGACTTGACTTTGACTTTGATTCACGTTTGCAATGATGCGCCAGGTTTTCTTTTCACTTGCTGCTAATTCGAGACACGAATGAAGAAAGTAAGCTCCTTTTTCTCCTTTGATATCCTTTTCAGTTTTGAGCGTTCGACGCTTTCTGAAATGGGTAAGTTGCTGACTTGAAAGCAAAATCTGCGGATTTTCTAGGCCTAGGCTCCAAGCTACATTAGCTTTTAATGCCTCTCGAGGTTCAGCCTTATCAACTATCATCGCACTTAAGGCGTACATCGCCACACCTGAGGCGGAATCAAGTTCATTTCTCTTGTAGGCATCGACAAGGTTACTCGCCCTGTTTTGAAGTTCACTACCTACACCCTGAGGAATCACATTTTGAATACCATCCAAGACTTCAACCCACGACTTATTCGTCGATATGTTTTCTAAAGTAGTTGTCCGCACAAAGCCATATTTCTCAGAATTACTCCAACGATACGAAAAAATCAAACCTAAGTCGTGATTGACTTCCTCAAAAATTACAGAATTACCATAGATGCTCTTGTACAGATTTCTAGTAACCTTATACTCTTTGTTATTACGAATAGAGAATGGCTCCCACAAGTGTTCCCCTTCTCGACCTACACGAAAAATCGATTTGCTTCCAGTAATTTCGGCAGACTCTATTATCTTATCTACCGTATAGTAAGGAAAAAGCGCCGACTCTGCATCCTTTCTACCAGCACTAATACCACCATTACTTCCCAAAAACATCCAATGATTTCCTGGACTAACAATGCTCATAAAAAAAGGAGGAAGTTCATTAATATGGGCAATTTTAAAGAAAGTTACGCCATCAATTTTGACTGAATCAACACTTGGCTCTTGATTTATCTTATTATAGCTTACCTGTGAAGTTGCTATCATATCTACTTACTTAAATTTTAAAACTGTAATTCGTTTTTATCTAAAAAAGAATCCTTATTGCTCTTCATACACCCGAATATAATCCACGAGCATAGTTTGGGGGAAAGGTGTTCCACTGGTAGGAAAACCAACAAAACCACCACCTACAGCAACATTAAGAATAAGAAAAAAGGATTGATTAAACACCCATTCTCCGGGTACATCTTCGGGATCAATTTGCGCATACAAATAATCATCCACAAAAAAGTCTATTCTATCAGCACCCCATTCTACCGCGTACAATCTAAAATCGGTATCAAAACGCTCATTCACCAACCTATATGGCGTGGTAATAGCATTTCCTGCAGAATAACCTGGTCCATGAACACTGCCATAAATAGTATTCGGTATTTGGCCTTTGAACTCCACGATGTCAATTTCACCACATTGGGGCCAACTAAGCTCATCGATATTGTTTCCCAGCATCCAAAATGCCGGCCATATGCCTGGTCCATAAGGCAATTTTATACTCGCCTCAATTCGGCCATATTGAATATCGAACTTATCCTTGGTATTAATTCTTCCCGAAGTAAAACCCGATCCACCGAAATTTTCAGCTCTTGCTGTAATAGCTAGGTTGCCTAATCCGTCCAAAGCAATATTATCTGTCGAATTAGTATAATATTGAAGCTCTTGATTACCCCATCCATCATTACCTGTTCCAATGTCATAATTCCAAACCGAAGAATCAGGCACTTCACCTGCAAGCCCATCAAACTCCTGATTCCAAACCAACGAATAACTTCGGGTGGATGTCTCATCACCATTCTTTTCACAAGACGGTAATAGCATAGCTAACACCATGAGAAAAGGAAAAACAGTAAATTGAAATTTAATCTGTGATATCTTTTTTATAAAAAACATAACTGTATTGTTGATTAAAATTAGTTGTAGAAATAGATGTTATCTGCATAGAAATTAGTAAGTGCATTCCCTTCATAAATAATTAGTCCGAGTCGAGATTTAGCACTCAAACCAGCTAAAGGAATATCTATTGCATTCCAAACACCTTGACTCAGATCACCTGAATTAAGGGTTGTAACTAAGTCTGAATCATCTCCACCACCATCAGATCCATCAGGACCAAAATCACGCAGCGTGAGAGTTAAATTCGTATTCGGCTGAATGGCACCCGGAATAAAAATATCCAAATGAAGATGAGTCATCAAGGATGCATCAACTGTTGGGTTCGAGAACATAGTTCCGACGAAATTAAAATTAGTGTAATTCAGTATGCGATTACCATCAATTACAAAATCCTCAGATAAGGTTGTTTGAAAAGGTGCCCAAAATCCGTTGTAGTAGTCAACAGGCACATCCGTGTACGAATCGCTAAATATGGAAATTACCTGACTAGCAGCTAAAGTAGGCTCAGGAGCTAGCTGAAAAGTTCCCTGCACATTGAGTGTTAATGAACCCTCCGAATCTACATCACCCAAAGAGGCACGGATCAACGCCAGACCCGGACCCATAATTTCCAACTCATTATCACTAGTTACGCGAACGACATTTTCATTGGAAGATTTCAAATCAAAATATGCTTTCGACAAGATGTAGGCTTGATCGGTACCGTCGGGTAGATTAATAGAATATGAAACGTCCCTTATATCAACATCTAAGCCCAGATAAGCCAGACTGACAACATCATCTCCGCCCATTATACTACTTTTTGGATGGGCAAGTAAACCCACATTTTCAAACTGAACTTCATCTATCCAAAAAGTGTAACCTTCACCATTATCAGGACCATCAGAATAAAAGAACATTCCTTTTTCACCCGTTAACTTCGATGGATCGGGAATTGGTATATAGAATTTCTTCCAATTCGTGTTCACTTGAGTACTATTTAATGTCACTTGGTACTTGTTTTCACCTAAATCAATCCCGAACCCGAGAACATCAATCACAGCTGTTCGAGATGCTTTTGCGTAAAATGTTAGCGCAGTATATGAGCTCAAGTCTCTTCCTCCATCTACATAATATGCTCCTCCAGCGTAGGTTCCTTCCGGTGCACCAAAATCGGGAACTGCAAACTGCATCGATGCAGCAGAATTATTGTAGGTATTTACTCGATCAATATCAAAAGCAGTTACATCAGAACCAGCAAATGCCGCATATTGTAGACCTGCACTAAAATCATCGATAAAGACAAGTGGATTATTTGGAAAAGATGCGGGTCGCAGCAAATCATCATCTGGCTTACAGGCAGCTATCAGCATGATTAACGCGAACATGCCGAGTAAATATTTTAAGTTTATCGTTTTCATCATCCTCAATTTTTATTTAAATAAAATCTGAATTTTAGCCTCGAAAAATTCAATTACCTCGTTGCACCGATATTGAAATGAACATAAGCTCTTATTTCCCACTCATAACCATTATCATATCCAGACAAATCCTCTACACAGATAATATTCCCATTGACATCAACCGTTGTTGCAGGGCAATATCTATTTGAATATTGATCGAGTGAACGCCAAGTACCCATAATACCTAATTTAGTTTGAGGGATATACAACCAGCTCGGTTTGCCGAGCGTAGTAGAAATATCCAATACCAATTGTAGCGGGAAAGTTTGATTGAAATCGCGATGATAATCAAATGGACCCCAGTCGTTAAACTTCATTCCATAGTTGACCTTCAACTTTTTATAAACTAATCGAACATCTCCACCGTATCGGTTAATACTTCGCTGGCTATCTCCATTCGCTTGTGCCTTACCCCCATAAAAATTTGCAATAAATCCGAGCTCGGGATTAATTTTTGACACAACACGTGCATGTGCTTCCCATAAATCTTGCGCTGGTGCTGCTCCTGGAAAAGCAAAAATCGTTCTACCATCAGCCAAAATACCAATGGCAGCATCTTGTGAAGTGGGTAAATGACGGTAAATAAAGCCCAAATTGGCCGCAAATTTTGCATCCTCTGCTCTATCGTTATCCCATTCGTACATGTAGGTTGCAGGGGTAGGATCAAAAGTCAACAAAATTTCTCCAGCTATTTGCTCTCGATTACCCCGAACCACAAAAGGATCAGTAATAATATTTCTCAAACGCCCTGGAGCTTGAAGCTCTGAAGCCATTGGTCCTTCAATTGGACGCTGCCATAAGAAGTTTGGAGCAATCTGAAAATCACCGATATTATACGTTAAACCTGTTAGGAAATTATACTGATTTCCACTTCCACTATCCTTTAAGCGCCAACCCGTGTAAGTCAATGTGGCGTCTGCGCCACCATTGGCAACCAAGCCCATTGCCGCACCAGAGGCATACCAATTGAATCGGCCTCCTGTATAGGTGAGCTTTGCTTTTCCTCCCCAGTTATCTTGTGGCCTAACTTCTGTATCATACACCTCCGGATTATTATCGTCACCGCGGGTTACCTGATAAACTCTACCATTCAATGGGCTACCACCCCATATCCCGCCAATGCCAATGCCAAACTTACCATAATCCGCATGAGCATAAATCGTTGCACGACGCGTCTTGGGTTGAGGAATAGCAAATGAACTTTCAGTAGTGCCCCGTTGCGTAATATCCTCATGAAACATCCCGGCGATTTCATAATTCTTAAATTCTCTATGGTATTTAGCTAAAATAGCAGGGTTGGCTCCCCACCAAAGCTCCGGACCAAAGGCCAGCTTCAATCCACGCAAGGATTTTTTCCCTTCGATCTCCATGCCGAGAGGGGCTAAGCCATTATAGATGTCCAAATTTGCCCCGTAATATGCCTCTGGATACAAACCGAAAAAATCACCTTCATAGCCCCAGTGAAAATGTCCGGTACGGTAAAATCCGTCTAAATTGAAAAACTTATGATTCCAATTAAAACTTGCGCTATAAACCTGAAAGCGGTTAACATCCCGAAACTGAACAGGTCCATTGTTCGGTGTGCTTACAGTAACTGGTCGACCACGATTCTCATAAAAAATTTCATCGATCGGGTTTTGGGCTACATTTCCGAGCATATTAAACTCAACTGTGGCAGATACATTAGGTGCTGGATTGGCAGTTACCCCTACAAAAAATGACTGCATGTGATCAAAGCCAAGTTGGTTGGGAAAAGAATTCGAATTGGGATCAGGATCTTTGGGCGTAGAAACTAAACTACCTCCTGTATTAAATGTCGTAAACTGCGCAGAAAAACGGCTCAAATGAATATACTTTGATTTTCCGCTTTCGAGAGCCGCTTTATCACCTCGCGCTCTCAATACGGCATCAGCAAGTTGAACTTCCGTTGTGTAGAATTTCTCTAAAGCAGCTAAATCACTTCCTTCGGCATAAGGGTTAAAACCATGGACTTTTTTCAAAGCATAATAAGCGGCTCGAGGATATAACTCATACATGCCATTCGCTTCTGTTTGTCCCTTCGCGCAGATGCCGAACCACTCTTCATTCATATTATTCTCCCCTTCCTCGTAATCGCTCAGGTATCCGCCATTTGACCAAGAAGCATTATTATCGTGAACAGTTAAATTCTTTGTTTGTCCATATTTCCACCAGCCATCACTAAATTGAAAAGTAAATCCTCCAAGAGCATTTCCTGCCTTACCCATACCTGCGGCATTCTCATAAATCTCTTTCCAATTGCCTGTCATGTAGTAGGCTTGTGATTCTTGATCCTCACTATTGCTCAGCACATTAAAAGCGTCTGCACCAAATTCTGTGAAAAGCATGGGTTTTCCATATTCATTTTTCACCCGCTCAAAGGCATCAACGAAAGAAACCCCACGATACATGTTTGTTCCGAATATGTCGACATCTTGACACTCCTCTGCGATAATATCTAGAAATAGTAAATCTCCATTACATAAGGCAACCGGGTGATTCGCATCAATACCTTTAATGGCAAGCGCACCTGCATTAAAGAGTTTGTACAACTCAACTGCTCGCTTGGTCGTCTTCCTCTCCTCCACTGGAATATCCTCTGTTTCCGCTCCGTCCCAAAACAAACCATAATTGTTCTCATTTCCCAAAAGGAATAACAATAAACCGGGGGTATTCTTATATTCACTAGCCATGGCGCTCACCTCGGCTAATAACAACTCTTGCGCTTTGGGATTGGCGTAATCTGTTATTCCTACCCAAGCACCATCGATAGTTAAGCCATAACGACCAAAGGAATGATTCAGCATGGTATAAATACCATAATTTTCATAGATATAAGTAATCCATTTTGCCGGTATTCCTGTGTAAACACGAATAGCATTTACGCCCATATTTTTGAGCAAACCCATTTCAGCGTCGAGCGCAGCTTTCACAAAATTATCCGACTGATTCCAAAGACTATAGTTATAGTTGGTCCCAACTGGAATGTAATCCCAATTCATACCATTAATCATGAAATCTTGCCCATCAACGGAAAGACGAATGCCTGAATCATCAGAACGTAAGTCTACCTCATTGGGCTGTGCATGCAATACAGCGCAAAACGCTAACACAAAAAGTGTAAAATAATACCTCATCATAGTGTCTGTTTGGTGTTGGTGGTTGTTGAAAAAAGTTAAAAATCAACTCATTTCAAGGTTAAATTTAGGCAAAATAAATGAAAGTGTTAAAAATACACTAATAACATACACTAAACGTAAACCCGAGATAATAACCCCGACATTCAATTGAATGTTCAGATGAGTTGCCTCGGATAAAAATATTTGTTAATCTTGTATTTGAAAAGTACATTTCATTGTAATAAAATT
>JAFMKE010000011.1 GCA_017853115.1 Verrucomicrobiota bacterium | reverse complement strand
ATAACTGGAAGTGAACTAGGTAATCCGATTTACACCTTCAATGAAGATAAAAGTTATACCATTGAATATACCGAATTAATGCAGTCTGGGACCTGGGAAATGGAGGGTGAATCATTATATCTTCGCGATAATCAACGTCCTGATGAAGTAAATACCTTAACAATTATTCTAGCTGAAAAAACGATTTTCAACTATACGATTGGAGACGGCGATACTAAAACAAATGTTATTTTAAAAAGAGCAGATTAAAAGCTATCTTTAGTACCATATCCAATCGATACATGACCTACGCCTTAATTGCCTTTATTCTCTTCATGGGAATTGTGTTCATTTTCCTCGAAGTTTTCGTTATACCTGGGACTACGGTGTTTGCGCTGATTGGTGCAGTTTGTATTGTGGTTGCGATTGTAGGAAGTTATACCTATCTCGGAACAAACTTCGGACATTTGAGTATCGTTGTAGGTTTTAGTGTATTTCTGCTATTTTTCTTCTTGGGTAGGCGGTTGATGGATAAAAACCAGTTGTCCTTACAGCAAGTAGTATCGGGAAAAGTAAATGAATTCGAAGCGAATGTTCAGGTAGGTGATGAGGGCCTTACCTTTACCGATGTAAAACCCAACGGAAAAGCCATCATTAACGATGAAAAAGTGGAAGTGTATTCGAATGGAGAGTACATCGAAAAGGATCAAAAGATTAAAGTGATTAAAATCAATCAGAATAAAATTATTATTAAACCATTAAACACGTAAACTATGTTTGCAATACCTGTAGTGGCCATTGTAGCCGCCGTATTTTTTATCTTCTTTATACTCTATTTTGTACCGATAGGATTATTTATATCTGCATTGGCATCGGGTGTAAGAATAACGATTATTGGACTTATCGCTATGCGTTTGAGAAAAGTTCCACCCTCAATTATTGTTAATGCTATGATTACAGCTTCAAAAGCAGGTATTCCAGTAGAGCAAGACTTTCTGGAAGCTCACTACTTAGCCGGTGGTAATGTTATTAAAGTGGTAAATGCCCTGGTTTCAGCTGACAAAGCGAACATCGACCTAACTTTCAAAGATGCTACGGCCATTGACTTAGCGGGTCGAGATGTGTTGGAAGCTGTTCAGTTGAGTGTAAATCCGCGAGTAATCGAATCGCCGCCTGTTGCAGCTATGGCAAAAGATGGTATTCAGTTAATCGCTAAAGCGCGTGTTACAGTTCGTGCAAATATCAAACAACTCGTTGGTGGTGCTGGAGAAGAAACTATTTTAGCGAGAGTTGGTGAAGGGATTGTAAGTTCAATCGGTTCATCGAATACACACAAGCTGGTTTTAGAAAATCCAGATTCGATTTCTAAAACTGTATTAGGAAAAGGCTTGGACGCTGGAACAGCCTTTGAAATCCTTTCTATTGATATCGCCGATGTGGATGTTGGGAAAAATATTGGAGCGGAACTTCAAATCGACCAAGCGAATGCGGATAAAAATGTGGCACAAGCTCGAGCAGAGGAAAGAAGAGCGATGGCAATTGCTGAAGAGCAAGAAATGAAAGCTAAAGCACAGGAAGCCCGCGCGAAAGTTATTCTCGCAGAAGCTGAAATTCCAATGGCGATGGCTGAAGCATTCAGAAGCGGCAATATGGGTATTATGGATTATTATAAATTCCAAAATATTAAAGCCGATACCGAAATGCGAGATTCTATCGGAAAAGGTGGAAAAAAATAAACTTAATCGATAGCACACAATAAGAAAGGCTTCCAGATTTGGAAGCCTTTCTTATTTAATCAGACTTAGCCACCAACCAAGTATTTACAGGAGACAACTGCTCATTTAAACAGCAATTTATTTTTTTACAAGCTACCTTCATAGTGGTGGCACGACTTGGAGTCGTGCCACCACTATACTGCAATCAGCGCAAAAACCATTTCAAAACATGCCGGTATGCTTGAAGTTTTTGTCAACATTTCGCACGGATAATTTATAACAACAAGCTAGTGATTAAGTCTTTTAACAAACTGCTTTGTTATCTCTAGGTCCGTGTAAAGCACCCTATCTTCATTGATTTGCGCTACTTCTTTCCGGTAAGCGTCCAACATTGTATTAATTCTCGGGGAACTCTTTTTCGGTTGGCGTAAACTCAAAGCCTGAGCGGCCGTCATCCATTCAATAGCCAAAATACTTTGTACATTTTCCAAAATCTCCAAGCATTGAACCGCAGCATTCGCGCCCATACTCACATGATCCTCCTGGCCATTACTACTTGGAATACTATCTACTGATGCAGGCGAACACAACTGCTTGTTCTTTGACACAATCGATGCTGCCGTATATTGAGGAATCATTAAACCAGAATTTAAGCCTGGTTTCGGACTGAGATAAACAGGTAAATTACGATTACCTGAAAGTAACAAATACGTTCGTCGCTCACTGATATTTCCAATCTCTGCCAAGGCTATTTTAAGAAAATCTAAAGCCAAGGCCAAAGGCTGTCCGTGAAAATTCCCCGCAGAGATAATCTCATCTTCTTCCGGAAAGACATTTGGATTATCGGTTACGCTATTTGCTTCTGTCGTAAATACGGATTCTACGTATTGAATGGTATCCCAACTGGCACCATGCACTTGGGGAATACAACGAAAAGAATACGGATCTTGTACTTGTGTCTTCTCTTGTTCCGCTAATTCACTTTCTTGTAAAAGATCTTGAATAGCTTGGGCAACCAATAGTTGCCCTTTATGCGGCCTAATACGATGAACTAAGGCATTAAAAGGCTCCAATCGACAAGCATAAGCATCGAGTGATGCACTGGCAATAAAATTGGCTTGTTCCACTAGCTTTTGCGCTCGCAACAAAATATAAACACCATAAGCTGACATAAACTGAGTGCCATTAAGTAAAGCCAACCCCTCTTTCGATTGCAAAGTCAAACGATTCCAGCCAAACATTTCTTCAATGGCTTCACCACTATATCGCTTTCCCTGATACCAGCACTCCCCTTTTCCGATAAGCGGCAGGCTCAAATGAGCTAAAGGAGCCAAATCTCCACTTGCCCCCAAGGATCCTTGCGTATAAACAATAGGTAAAACGCTCTTGTTGTACATCGCTATCAAGCGTTCTACCGTGCTCAAAGCTACCCCTGAATGGCCATAAGAAAGCGATTGTATTTTCAGCAGCAACATTAAGCGAACAATCTCTTGAGGAACTTCTTGGCCCATACCGCAAGCATGAGACATGACTAAATTCTCTTGCAATTGATTAATCGATTCAGGCGAAATCTCTACATCACAAAGTGACCCAAATCCCGTATTCACACCATAGTAACGTTTGCCTCCTGCTGCTATCTTGTTATCGAGATAGTCACGACATGAAATAATAGCTTGCTTAGCTGATTCAGACAAACACAAGGGCTCATCGCTGTTTAAGATTAGGCTAAGTTGTTTAAGGCTTAAGGTTTGATTAGAAATCTCCATAATCTAGGGTTTGGCTTGAAGATGATCAATTAAATCTTTCAAAGAAAAAGTAGTTTGTTCGCCAGTCTGCATGTCTTTCAGTGTATACGCTTGCATCTCCATTTCCTTATCTCCGATAATGGCTACATAGGGAATGCATTTATCATTCGCGTATTTCATTTGTTTAGGAAATTTAACGAGATCAGGATACATCTCGGCAGCTAAACCAGCCTCTCGACAAGCTTGAACGGCCTTGAAGGCAAAGGCTTGATTCGCTTCACTAAAATAGGCAAACATCACAACCGGAACTGCATGTACTTGCGCCGGAAAACGATTGAGTCCTTCCATAACATCATAAATCCTATCTAATCCAAATGAGATGCCAACACCCGTCAAATCGGATTTCCCAAACATTTCAGTAAGCTTGTCATAACGGCCACCGCCCCCAAGGCTTCCCATATCATATTCAGTGCTAAGCACTTCAAAAATTCCTCCGGTGTAATAATCCAAGCCTCGAGCTAAAGATAAATCGAACGAAGTATTTTTCACCTCCGCCTTAATTAAGAAATCCAACTCCTCGATTCCTTGATCCAAAATAGGCGAAGATGGCAACAAACTCAAATCATTCGTTTGAATCACCGAAGCAAACAAGTCAAGCTGAGAGTCAGTTAACCCTAATTCTTGTAGTTCTAACTTCAATTTATCTATTCCAATCTTGTCTAATTTGTCCAAGATTGTAATCCCCTGTAATTCTCTCCCTTCCTCCAGCCCAATAGCATGCATAAAGCCTAACAGCACTTTACGGTTGTTATAACGAATATTCACTTGAAGCCCGAGCCGTTTAAAAACTGCAGCATATAGCTGTAAAAGCTCCACTTCATTATATAGGCTAGAGCTACCTATTATATCGGCATCACACTGGTAAAATTCGCGGTACCGACCTTTTTGAGGTCTATCCGCGCGCCAAACAGGGGCAATATGATAACGCTTAAATGGAAAGGTTATATCATTTTGGTGCTGCACAACATATCGGGCTAAAGGCACAGTCAAATCATAACGCAAGCCTTTCTCAGCAATAGATTTTGTTAAGGCCGAAGAATTTTTATCGTTCAAAGCCGATTCATCCACTTTAGAAAGAAAATCACCTGAGTTCAACACCTTGAATAACAGCTTGTCCCCTTCCTCACCATACTTACCCGTAAGGGTACTTAGGTTCTCCATAACGGGTGTTTCAATCGGTTGAAAACCAAACAAATAGAATACATCGCGAATCGTGTCCATGATGTAGCTTCGCTTAGCAACATCTTGTGGTAAAAAATCTCTCATGCCCTTAGGCAAACTCGGCTTGATTTTCATAGCTTTTTCCATTTCATTCCGATATTTCCCGATTCAGTCGCAAAAAATACCGTTTCATTAAACTTCTGTTTAATTCAAATACAATGCGTGCATATATTTGAATTATCAATATTTCATATTGTTGGTTTGGTTTGGAAAAAGCCCTGCACCCGCAGGGCTTTTTACTTTTCATTTACAAATATACACTTCCTTCTTTTCAGGTTCAACCCTAACAGTTATTACCTGTTCATTAGTACCAATTTATAGCTATATTTTACTATTTTTAAGCCGCTATGCACGTACTGATATACGCCCCTTATAAAGAACCTACAACAAAGTTGCTAAAACATATAGCGAAACTGAGTATTCAACCAGAGAGACTCGAGACTGTTAGCAATGAAAAGGCCTTCAAAAAATACATTGATCAAGAAGAAGCTCCACATTTGATTTTCAACTTGTGTGGAGATCAAATTGAAGATATCTATGCCCTATATTCCAAACAGAGCATTTCGTCTATGTTGGTTTTTATCGCCAATACAGACAGACATATATCCAGTGCTTTCTTATTTAACACCCTCCATTTCTTGAGCGGTGATTACAGCGTGGCAGATATTAAATTCTGTTTTGATAAGTATCGAAACTTTCATCAGGATCCAAGTGAAATCCGATATATCAATGACTTGCAAAAGTTAACCAAATTATTAAGTCAGCGAGAAAAAGAATACAAGAAACGCTTTATGGTGAAGATTGGCAATGTTATTCGCTCTGTTAACGTACAAGAGATTGCCTACATCTTTTCACATGAACGTATTAATTATCTGGTTAAATACAACGGTAAAAAGTTTCCAATTGACAATACATTGGACGAAGTTGAAGAGATGCTTGATCCAGAAGATTTCTTTCGAGCCAATCGCCAATTTATCATTCACATCGATTCCATCGCAGAAATCCACCCTTACTTTAAAGGAAGAGTGAAGTTAAACCTGGAACCTGCCCAGGAGGGCGACTTAATCATTAGCGCCGAAAAATCAAGAAGTTTTAAGGATTGGCTCGATGAATAATTGAAACTAAGGCTTCCTAAGTCTTGAGGTAAAAAAAACAATAGTATGTTTAAAAAAACTCGAATAATTGGTATCTCGCGATTGCTTTTGATTGTCTTCACCACCTTAATTCTCGGTTCGTGCACGAGTATCCCTGAAGGAGCTATACCTGTTACTGGTTTTGAAAAGGAGAAATATTTGGGTAAATGGTACGAGATTGCCAGAATGGATTTCAAATTTGAACGGAATCTGAATAACACAACAGCAGAATATGCTGTTCGCGAAGATGGTTTAATAAGCGTCTTAAATAAAGGTTATAATTACCTCACCGATGAGTGGCAAGAAGCCATAGGCAAGGCAAAGTTTGTGAAAGGTGAAGATGTCGGTCAATTGAAAGTTAGCTTTTTCGGACCCTTTTACGGTGGCTATAATATCATTGGTTTAACAGAGGACTACCAATATGCACTTGTTGCTGGCGGCAATTTAGATTTACTTTGGATCTTGGGACGGGAAACCAATATCCCAGAAGATGTCAAAGAAGCGTTTATAGAAATTGCTGAAGAAATTGGTTATCACACCGATGACTTAATTTGGGTAGAGCATATGAAATAGCACATACCATAGCTATCTGTAATTATTCAAAATCACTTACTTCAAATTTTCACTTTGCGTCTTTACGCGGAACTTCCTACTCCACAATAAACCACGGATTCAATAAATCCTCACGATTATACTGCATCGCTTGTCGCGTATCGTAAACCAGTACATCCTTGCCGGCTTCCAAGCATACCGCGTGGGCAGCAGCCGTGTCCCATTCCATGGTTGGCGCTAAACGAGGATAAACATGGGCCTTCCCTTCGGCAACTAGGCAAAACTTCAAGGAACTCCCAGAGGACAAAAACTCTACTTCTTTTCCTTTAGCCTTTAAATCATCCACAAAATCAACAACCTCTTGACTCAAATGGGAACGACTCGCAACAACCACAATCTGTTCTAATTCACTGTAATGGCTGCGGTTTTCAATCAACTGAGGAACACTGTTGTTCTCAATAACAAACGCACCTTCACCTTTTGAAGCATAATAGGTTTTATTTTGAACAGGTACATGCACAACACCGAGCACAGGCACGCCGCGATGAATCAAAGCAATATTCACCGTAAACTCACCATTCTTTTTGATGAATTCTTTCGTTCCATCTAAGGGATCGATTAACCAACAATACTCCCAATCTTTTCTTTCCTCATAACTTTGCTGCTTCACTTCCTCAGAAATGTAAGGGATGTCAGGATAACTTGCCAAGAGCTGATCTAAAATTATTGCATTAGCCGCTTGGTCAGCCTCAGTTAATGGCGATTCGTCATTCTTGGTATATACCTCAAAATCCTTTTCATAGATTGCTAAAATTGCATCTCCCGCCTCTCGGGCAATATTGATAATCTTCTTAATTTCTACCTTCATTTTCTTGAATTCTTTTAACACATGCTTTCACACTATCCCGCCAATACGGTATTTCTATTTCAAACGCTTCTTTGATCTTTGTTTTGTCTAAAACACTATATTTTGGTCGTGCTGCTGCCGTTGGATAGGCACTATCTGAAATAGCTCGGATATTACACGCTATACCCGCATACTCCATAATACTTTGGGTGAAATCATACCACGAAGCAACCCCCTCATTACTAAAATGATAAATACCGTATTTGCTTTCTAACTCATCACTGCTGCAAATCTTTACCAAAGCTTGAGCTAAATCATACGCATAAGTTGGCGTCCCTATTTGATTCACCACCACACTTAGAGAATCTCTTGCATCGCCAAGTTTTAGCATGGTCTTTAAAAAGTTATTACCAAACGGAGAATACAACCAGGATGTGCGGATAACCAAACCTTTTTTAACCCATTGCTCTCCTTCTAGTTTAGCTCGACCATAGGCTTGAATAGGATTAGTTCGATCTTCTTCTGTTAACAAATCTGCGTGGGTTCCGTCAAAAACAAAATCAGTAGATATATGAATCAAACTCGCACCCTGTTTCTCACAAGCCGCTGCTAAAACCCTTACAGCCTGATTATTTAAAGCATCGTTGAGTGCTATTTCCTTTTCTGCTAAATCAACAGCCGTGTAGGCTGCGCAATTCACTACAATATCAAAACGATTCGCATGAAAATAGGTACGCACATTATCGTGTTTAAGTAAATCCAAATCATCGATCGTTAGCGGAGTAACTTTAATTTGTGTGCTTCCTTGCAAAGCTAATATCAACTCCGTGCCCAATTGTCCATCAGCTCCTATAACACATACTTTTTTCATCCAATCCAAAGGTAAAGAATAATCAGTCAAAAATAAGATTTAGCCTATTCGCAATACTTATTAATAGCCTTATTCGCTTCGCTGTATCCATTCTCAGAAGCACTCAAGAAATCCATACACGCACCATAAACTTCCGACTTGTACATTTTAGCCATTCCCCTGTGATAATAAATGCTCGCATCCTCCATATCAAATTCTAATAACTGGTTAAAATCACGGATAGCATCATCGTAGTTGCCTAAATTAAGATGTGCAATTCCCCTTCCCTTCAAAGCAGGGTAAAAGTATTTGTTTAAAGACAAAATTTTCGTGTAATCATACAAAGCTGACTTGTACTTACCAAGTTCAACAAACAAGGCTGATCGCCCGGAGTAGGCAAGAATGTAAGTAGAATCAATTTCAATAGCCACATTCATGGCTTCTATGGCTTTAACTTTATTTCCCAAGTACACCAAACAATTACCCATATTGTAATACAATTGCGCATTACTATTATCAGTAAAACTCGCCAATTGATATTGCTCATAGGCTTTGTCGTAATAAGTAAAACTCGCCATCATATCTCCTTTCAACATGTAGGCCTCCGTATAATTTGGATTGAGTTTGATGCTCTTATCGGTATACTCCATGGCTTTCTTGAAATTCTGCTTATCGATTTCCATTTTAGCTCGACTAAGTAAGAATCGACTCTTCTCCATACTTAAGGCATCAATCTCATCGCCAATTTTTGTCTTCTTATTCTTTTTTGCCTCTTTTATTTCTACCTCACCCACTGCAATCGTAGTCATGTTCTCGTCCTTATCCAAATCCTCTATTTCCTTCTTCAACTTCGCTTGCTGCTTCTTATATTTCTTTGACGTGGTATCTGCTTTAGATTCTACAGCCACATCAAAAATCAGCACATCACCTTGAGTGGCCTCCATTTCATTGCTAGCAATTTCTTTTTCTTTTTGTGCTTCTTGCGCCAACTTCGCTTGCTCTTTTTCAGCTTTTTTATCCAAGGCTTTTTCCTTAGCCGCCTGCATGGCTGCCAGTTCCTTTTCTAGGTTAGACATCTTTTTTTGCGCTTCTTCCTTTTCTTTTTGTGCTTGTGCTTCTTTCTCAGCTTTTAACTTAGCTTCCTCTTCCGCTTTTTTCTGAGCCAGCTCTTCCTCTTCTTTTTTCTTTTGCGCCAGTTCTTTTTTCAAGGCTTCATTTTTTGCCGCTTGCGCTTCAGCCAATTCCTGCTGTTCAATTTCTGCCTTCATTTTAGCCAACTCCAGCAACTTCTGTTCTTCCTTTTCTGCCTGTGCTTGGAGTTTTTTCTGTGCTTCCTCTTGGGCTTTCAACAAATCTTCGAGTTCCTTGTCCTTCACCTTGTTATCGAACGCTACATCCTGATCGACCTTCACCGCTTGAATATTCTCTTGCCCCTCCTCTAGGTCTACCTCCTTCGCTATTTCTTCATTTTTTATCAAATAACCATTTTCGTCGTATTTCTTTTTGTACTTTTTCAGAACCAAATCAAGCACTGTTTCTAAATCCATCTCCAAGGCTGAACGCTTGGCATCATACTTTTCTTGAATAACCGCCAATGAATCTTCATATTGCTTGCGCAATTTTGCAATATCAAAATATTGCACCATCGCAAAAGGATCATTATCATCTACATTTTGTTTGGTCTCCTGTAAACTATCCAACTTTAACTGAACAAAACTTAAGTCCTCGTTGCGTGCAGTTTCATTACTCCCTAAAGTATACCGCAAACGATTCATTTCAAGCTCTTCTTCTTGCAGTTTATAATAATCATGAATCGTGATAACTTGGCCGGGAATAATACTACTTGAACTCAAATTATTCCATTTCATCAATGAATCCACTCGCGTATTATAAATCTTAGCAATTTTGTACAATGTCTCCTTTTGGCTTACCTTGTATTGAACCGCTTTATATTGCGCATTTGCTTCAGCAGCTACAAAAAACATTATACAGAAGCAAATTATAAATCTGAGTTTTGTTCTAAAGAAGAACCATTTTAACGATTGCATTTTCACCAACTTCTTTATTAATTTTTTCAATAATTTCATCTTGTAAGTACAACAATTCATTTTTCAAAGCCGATTGTTGAACCTTTATAAATAAGACTTTATCTTTTACACTAACCTTTTCGGTATACTTATTTATCACATCACCCATCAATGGTTTCCAAAGTGCTACGATTCTTGCTTCCAGAAGCGGTTTTTTCAACTTCTTTTGCTGACTAAACTGACCCAATAAATCACTTAAGGATTTCGCATTTTCACTCATCACCAATAGCTATAATTTGAATAGGCAAGTTATCGAGTTCTTCAAAAGTATCACTTGATGTATGACTAATAAAAACTTGTCCTTGCTGCATATTTAGAAATTCAATCAAATTTTTACTTCGCCGGGGATCTAACTTATCAAAGATATCATCTACAATAAATAAAGGTACTTTTTTTAAGTGAGCTTTTAAAAAATTAAACTGGGTAAGCTTTAAGGCAATTAAAAAGGTTTTTTGCTGTCCTTGAGAGCCAAAATCCTTTATCAATTGACTGGACATTTCAAATTTTACATCATCTTTATGAATGCCCTGGGTGGTTCTTCCTAAAATAATATCTCTCTTTAAATTCTCTTGCAGCAAATCACGCAGACCACGCTTACCCAATTGACTAACATAACGCAGTTTAAACCCTTCATCCTTTTCCGATAGTGCGGTAAAGCTCTCCTTGAAATAGGCTTGAATATCTTCGAAAAAAGCCAAGCGATGCGCGTATATGATTTCCGCTTGTTGACAAAGCTCGTCATCATAAATACTCAATAATTTTTTGTCCAATCCTTTCTCTTCGGCATTCTTCAATAGTGCATTTCGCTGCTTTAAGGCTTGATTATATTTCAATAAAGCTCGAAGATATTCTCTATTGAGTTGCGACAAACTTTGGTCCATAAACCTTCTCCGCTCCTCAGACCCGCCAGTAATCAACACCTGATCATTAGGTGAAACCACCACCACAGGAAATCGACCAACATGCGTCGAGTTTTTCTCGTACAATGCATCATCTACCGCGATTTGTTTTCTTTTACCCAGCTGATTGGTTACAACCACCCGATGTTTATCATCATCCTTGATATCCATCTCCAGTCTGAAAAAATCAGTCCCATTTCGAATAGCTGACTTATCCGTGCTACTGAAATAGCTTTTCCCTATGGATAAAAAGTAAATGGCATCAAGAACATTTGTCTTACCTACTCCGTTTAAACCAGTGAAAGCAATAATTTCTTTGTCGAAATCAAAGCTTTTTTTTTCATGATTCTTGAAGTTAGTAAGATGAAGTTTATGAATAAACATTAATTTTGGGCTTCAAACTAAATAAATAGCAAATGTCGAAGGCAAAAATAACAAAAGAAACTTACCTCGAGTGGTATGAATTGATGCTCAGAATGCGAAAATTTGAAGAGCGTGCAGGAATGCTCTATGGCCAGCAAAAAATTCGCGGATTCTGTCATTTGTATATCGGTCAAGAAGCGGTTGCTGCAGGTATAGTTAGCGCTATACGACAAGAAGACCCAATTATTACAGCGTATCGCGATCATGCACTCGCACTTGCCAAAGGGATGAGCTCTCGTGAATGTATGGCTGAGCTATTGGGGAAAGCCACTGGATGTAGTAAAGGGAAAGGTGGTTCGATGCACTTTTTCAGTAAAGAAAAGTATTTCTATGGCGGACACGGCATCGTAGGTGCTCAAATTGGCTTAGGCGCCGGAATTGCTTTTGCGGAAAAATATAAAGGAACGGATAATGTAGCCTTGGCTATGTTCGGTGATGGTGCTGTTTGGCAAGGCATTTTACACGAAACAATGAATATGAGCAAGCTATGGGAGCTGCCGGTCATTTTTATTTGTGAGAACAATGGCTATGCCATGGGAACATCTGTGAAGCGAAGTGCCGCGTCAAAAGAAATTTACAAGCTTGGAGAAGCATTTGATATTCCGAGTATGGCAGTAGATGGCATGGATCCTGAAGCGGTTCACCATGCTATTGCAGATGCAGCAGAGATGTGCAGAGGTGGAAATGGCCCCGTTTTTCTTGAAATTAGAACCTATCGATATAAAGGACATTCTATGAGCGACCCTCAAAAATATCGAACCAAAGAAGAGGTAGAAGAATACAAAGACAAGGACCCAATTAATGTTGTATTGAACAAAATTTTGACAAACAACTGGGCTTCAGAAGATCAAATCAAAGAAATTAATAAAAAAGTGAAAGAAGAAATTGATGATTGTGTTACCTTTGCCGAAAATTCGCCGTACCCGAACGATAGTGAGGTATACGAAGATATTTATGTGCAAGAGGATTATCCTTTTTTAACTGATTAAAAAACCTAGCATGTCCGCAGAGAAAAAGACGAATGCGTCAACCGACTTATCACAATTGGATCAATTACAAAATTGGTACGAAGAAAATGGCAAAATTGTCAATATCGCTTTAGTTTCCCTATTAGCTGTGATCCTACTACTAATTGGCTACACCAATGTCTACCAACCAAAGAAAGAAGCTGCAGCACAAGATGCAATCTTCAAGGCACAGTATTGGTTTGAACAAGATTCGATGGCAAAAGCCTTAAACGATCCAACACATGGCTTTTTGAGTGTTGCTAGTTCGTATGGAAGCACAAAAGCCGGCAACCTGGCTAAGTACTATGCTGGATTATCTTATTACCAACTAGGTGATTATGTGAATGCAGAAAAGTATTTAGCTAAATTCAACACGAAGCATGACGAGATATTAGGTGGATTAGCCATTGCTACTTTAGCTGATGCGCAGATGGAAAATGGCAACCAAGGTGATGCTTTAAAAAACTATAAAAAAGCAGCTAACTTCTCAGACAACGAAGCGTCCGCTCCATTCCTCTTGCTTAAAGCAGGATTAGCCTTGGATTACGCGGGACAGTCGGCTGAGGCTGCTGACTTTTTGGAAAAGTTAGCGGAAAACTATCCGAATACTAGCGAGGCAAAAGAAGCGGAAAAATACTTAGCTAAAATTAATGCCTCCTTGTAAAGTAAATATATCCTAAGGAAAAGCCCATTCTGCAATTAGATTGGGCTTTTTTGTTACTTAATCAAGTAAAGTGTATCAAGACAAGAAGATTATCGTAGTTATGCCGGCTTACAACGCAGCCCTAACCCTCGAAAAAACAGTTCGAGAGATACCTTCTTGGGTTGATGAGCTTATCTTAACCGATGATGCAAGCGTAGATAATACCGTTGAAGTAGCTCAATCCTTGGGTGTTAAACACATTATGCGCCACGATGTGAACCGTGGCTATGGAGGAAACCAAAAGACCTGCTATAAAAAAGCACTTGAATTGGGCGGTGATATTGTAATTATGTTGCATCCCGATTACCAGTATACGCCCAAATTGATTCCCAGTATGGTCAATTTGATTGCACAAGATCTTTACCCTGTAGTTTTAGGTAGTCGAATTTTAGGAAATGGGGCCCTAAAGGGAGGCATGCCCTGGTACAAATATGTGGCCAATCGCTTACTGACCTTTACGCAAAATATTTTCCTTGGTCAGAAACTCAGTGAGTATCACACAGGGTACAGAGCATTTAGCAAAGAGGCACTTAAGGCCATTAATTTTGAGCAAAACTCCGACGACTTCATTTTTGACAACCAGATGCTTGCTCAACTAATTTACAAGGACTTTGAAATTGGAGAACTTACATGTCCAACCAAATATTTTGAAGAAGCGAGCTCAATCAACTTCAGGCGAAGTTCGATTTACGGCCTAGGCTGTCTCTGGGTTTCCTTGCAATTCAGATTAAACAAATGGGGCATCCTTAATCTTAACATGTTTAAGTAGTTAAATACTTCCTGTACGTCCACCATCAACGGGTGTGCTCGTTCCTGTAATGTATGCAGCAGCAGGACTGGCTAAAAAAGCTACAAATGCACCCACCTCATGTGGTTCAGCGAATCGTTTCATGGGTATGATACTTCGCATTTGATCGGCCACCTCTTTTTCAGCTTTCATTGCCTTTGCCGCTTTATTTTGAATAATTGAACTTAATCGATCTGTACCCGTGGCACCCGGGAGGACATTATTCACAGTAATTCCATCAACTCCGAGCTCATTAGCCATTGTTTTGGCCCATGATGCCACAGCGCCTCGAATGGTGTTGCTCACTCCTAAACCGTTCAACGGAATTTTAACAGAAGTTGAAATGATATTAATAATTCGTCCGTATCCATCCTCACGCATACCCGGCACGCACAACTGAGCTAATAAATGATTGGCTAACAAATGATTATTAAATGCACTTATAAATTCTTCTCCTTGAGCATGCGTAATTGGACCTCCGGCAGGACCACCCGTATTGTTGATTAAAATATGAAAATTTCCAATGGACTGAAGATGTGATTTAAGCTGTTTTTCCAAGTCGATGAGATTACTATAATCTACCACTAAAAAATTGTGCTTCTGAGCTTTTGAATCATCCAATGTTTTAATTGCTGCTTTTAAATCTTCTTCGGAACGAGAAGCCAGGGTAATTGAGCATCCAAGTAAAGCCAATTCCTGGGCGCTCGCCAAACCAATGCCCTTGCTCCCTCCGCCAACATACGCGCGTTTTCCTGTCAAATCTAAATTCATGCAGTTTATATTTTTGTGTAATTTTACTTTAATGTTGAATCAAACCAAAAGTAAGCATTTTCTCCAAACCTTAGGACCAGGTATCTTGTTTGCCAGCACAGCAATTGGTGTTTCCCACCTCGTTCAAAGTACAAAAGCAGGAGCCAACTTCGGATTTACTTTAATTGTTTTCATCATTGCTGCCAATGTTTTCAAGTTTCCTTTTTTTGAGTATGGCTCACGCTATGCATCTGCGACTGGAAAAAGTTTACTCGATGGTTACAAAAAAATGCACCGGTCGATTTTGATTATCTATACGATCATCACGCTTCTTTCTATGTTTTTTGTAAGTGCCACGGTGAGCTTTGTTGCAGCTGGATTTTTCGAAAACCTTTTAGGCATTCAAAGTCCTCCCAATCTCTTTTTTGTATCTAGTTTCATACTCATCGCATTGTGTTATGGCATTTTGCGATTAGGCAAATATCAATTACTTGACGGACTTATTAAGATTGTAGCCCTTACACTTCTTGTCACTACCCTGCTTGCCTTTCTTATGACCCTATGGAAAGGTCCATCAAATGGGAACACCCAATTAGTTCGATGGGATTTAGTGAATAGTAGTTCCATTCCTTTTATTATTGCCTTAATGGGATGGATGCCCACAGCGGTTGATTTATCTACATGGAACAGCTTATGGACCTTAGAACGAATAAAAGACAGTGGCTATAAACCTAGCTTAAGAGAAACGCTTCGAGAGTTTAATTTAGGCTACTGGATTTCAGCCTTGTTATCGCTATGCTTCCTAACATTGGGAGCATTCTTGGTCTTTAGTTCTGGTGAGCTTATGCCACAAGGGAATGTTCCATTTACAGGTGCCGTAATCCAGTTGTTCACTCAAACTTTTGGGAATTGGAGTTTCTTAATCATCGCCTCTTCTTCTTTTGCAATTATGTTCGGTACTACGATAGGTGTTATGGATGGTTACTCGCGAACGCTCAGTGAAATTATGCATTTATTGGATTGGGGAAAAAAGACAAAGACAAACAATTATAATCTATGGTTGAGTATTACGGCAATTGGGAGCATATTCATTATTTATTTTTTTAATAATAATTTTTCAGCGCTTGTGAATTTTGCAACCATTCTTTCCTTCTTAATCGCTCCAATCGTCGCCGTATTGAACTTCAAACTTGTTCTGAGTGATGATCTCAGTGAAGAACAAAAACCAGGCTTACTTATGAAATTATTGAGTTATCTGGGAATCTTCCTCTTAACTGGCTTTAGTATTTTCTATATTTACCATCAAATTACATCAGCATGATCGCAGCACCATTTAATCTACAAGCATGGATCGAAGACAATAGAGATCTACTCAAACCACCTGTGGGAAACAAAAACCTGTATCAAGATGCAGGCGATTACATTGTGATGATCGTGGGTGGACCTAATGCACGGAAGGATTACCACTACAACGAAAGTGAGGAACTTTTTTATCAATTGGAAGGTGAAATATTGGTTAAAATCCAACAGGATGGTCAATCAGTAGATGTACCTATCAAAGCGGGGGAAATGTTTCTACTTCCAGCCAAAGTGCCGCATTCGCCTATTCGACCGGCAGGAAGTGTAGGTTTGGTAATTGAACTCAAACGAAAAAGTCATATGACGGATGGATTAATGTGGTTTTGCGACAATTGTAATAACAAATTGCATGAAACCTATTTTGAGTTAAACAACATCGAAAAAGATTTTCTTCCTCGGTTTAAAGCATTCTATGGCTCGGAAGAAATGCGCACTTGTTCAGCGTGTGGAACAGTAATGGAAACCGATCAACGATTTATTTAAGCCTTTTAGTTAAAGTGAATAAGCCCAATGGACAATAGCCTGCGATATGCACAAGAATTAGATAAGCAAGATCCGCTAAATACCTACAGGGATAAATTTCATTTCCCTCAATTTCAAGGAAAAAACTGCATCTATTTTTGTGGGAATTCACTCGGGCTTCAACCTAAATCAGTTGAGGGTTATATTCAGCAGGAACTGGAAGACTGGAAAAAATTGGGCGTAGAAGGCCATTTTGATGGAAAAAATCCATGGATGTATTATCATCATTTTGTGGAAAAGCAAGCGGCAAAACTTGTAGGCGCATCTCCAGAGGAAGTCGTTGTTATGAATACATTATCCGTAAACCTCAACTTGTTAATGGTTTCTTTTTATCGGCCTACTGCCAAACGATATAAAATTATGGTGGAGGCAGATGCCTTTCCATCGGACCATTATGCAGTGCAGCAACAAGCTAAATTTCATGGATTCGACCCAAGCGAAGCGATTATTCAATTATATCCTAGAGCAGGCGAACATACTTTAAGAACAAGTGATATACTTCAAGCCATTGAGGAAAACGGTGAAGAACTTGCCCTGGTAATGTTGGGCGGTGTGAATTATTATACAGGACAATTTTTTGATTTACCTGCAATCACCGCAAAAGGCCATGATATTGGAGCGCAAGTCGGTTTTGATTTGGCGCACGCAGCGGGTAATGTTCTATTAGATTTACACGATTGGGATGTCGACTTCGCCACTTGGTGCTCATATAAATACCTGAATTCCGGACCTGGCGGTGTTAGTGGCGTATTCATCCATCAAAAACACCACAACAATCCAGATATTCCTCGGTTTGCCGGTTGGTGGGGACATGATGAAAAAACTAGGTTTAAAATGGATAAAACCTTCGTTCCTATAGCATCCGCTGCCGGATGGCAAATGAGCAATGCCCAAATTTTACCGATGGCCGCTCATTGGGCCAGTTTAGAAATCTTTGAAGAGGTAGGTATGGAAGCCTTGAGGAGAAAAAGCGAAAAATTAACTAGCTATCTTGAACAGCTTCTTGTTGAGGGTGATTTTGGCTTCGAGATTATAACCCCGCGCGATGTTAGTCAACGAGGTTGCCAGCTTTCACTCTTAACAGGTGATAATGGCAAAGAACTATTTAAGAAGTTACAAGCTCATGGGGTGATTGCTGATTGGAGAGAACCCAATGTGATACGAATCGCTCCCGTTCCATTATATAACAGCTATGAAGATTGCTGGCGTTTCGTGGAAATTCTCAAAAGCTGATTTGTAAATCTGAGATTTTGGCTGTCCTTGCACCTTGATATAATTCATTTCCTATGGTGATGTAAGTTAGGCCCGCTAATAAAAAAGCCACTCCCGAGAAGAAGTGGCTTTATGTATTGAACGCAAACTAAGGCCTACAGGGCATTAACAAACTTGCGTAACTTTGATTTGTTATTTGAAGCCTTGTTCGTATGAATCTGATTACGCTTCGCTACTTTATCGATAATTGAGATCACTTTTGGTAATTCTTTCTCTGCCTCATTCTTATCTTTCATCGCTCGAATTTTTCTAACCGCATTACGCATAGTTTTAGCGTAATAGCGATTTTCTAATCTGCGCTTTGCATTTTGTCTGATTCTTTTCTTAGCACCTTTATTGTTAGCCATCGTAATTCTTTTTTAAAAACGGATTGCAAAGGTAAAACTAATTCTTTTCATATCAAAGCAAAAAAAAGCTGTTTTTTTATTCCATACGATGACATGATTTTTGAGTTAAATTATGATTAAACTAAATCTGAATAAAGATTGTTTATGAAGGAATTTTCTTGGAAAAAACACCATATTTGTATACCAAATTAGTTAAACATTCTTCATGAGCGATTTCTCATATCTAAGTAATGCCCACCCGGAGTATATCGAAAACCTCTACAACGAATTTAAAAATGACGCTAGTTCAGTAGAACCAGAATTCAAAAAGTTTTTTGAAGGTTTTGATTTTGCTCAACAGCATTATCCGCAAAATGGTGCAGCCAGCGTGGGTGTATCCATGGACGAATTTAAGGTATATCAATTAATCGAAGCCTATCGCAATCACGGTCATTTACTTGCTGACACCAATCCAATTCGTCAGCGAAAAGATAGAATGGCTCATTTAGATTTAGCAAATTTTGGCTTGAGTGACAAAGATTTAAGCAAAGAATTTATCGTTGGGCAAGTGGTCGGCATTGGCAAAGCAAGTCTACAAAAGATAATCGACCACCTTAAACTTGGATACTGCTCAACCATTGGATGGCAATACAATTATGTTCGTGACCCAGAAGAACTCAGTTGGTTGCGTAAAAAAATAGAGAACAATCCCAACTTTAAGCAGTTCGACATCAAAAGGAAAGAAAACGTACTCCGCCTACTCAATCATGCAGTGGTATTCGAACAGTTTTTGGGGAAAAAATACATCGGCGAAAAACGTTTTTCACTGGAAGGTGGAGAAACTACTATCCCTGCCCTGCAGACAATTATCGAAACGGCCGCAAAAAGCGACATAGCTGTAGAAGAGGTGGTGATAGGTATGGCTCACCGTGGACGCTTGAATGTACTTACAAATATTCTCGGGAAAACCTACGAAGAAATTTTCAATGAGTTTGAAGGCAATGAACCTCAGAAGACAATGGGTGATGGTGATGTAAAGTATCACTTAGGATTTCGTTCCACACATGTTGCTGAAAATGGTCGAGAAGTTCATTTGGAGTTAATGCCGAACCCCTCTCACTTGGAAGCCGTTGGACCCGTTTTAGAAGGATTTACTCGAGCGAAAGCGGATGCCATCTATGACTCACAATACGACCGAATTTTACCCATCATTATTCATGGTGACGCGGCAGTTGCCGGTCAAGGTGTAGTGTATGAAACACTTCAAATGAGTAAACTACATGGTTATTACACGGGAGGTACAATTCATTATGTGATTAACAATCAAATTGGATTTACTACGGATTTTGACGATGCTCGTTCATCGGACTACTGTGATAGTATAGCCAAAACGATTGATGCTCCTATCATTCAAGTGAACGGCGATGATGTAGAGGCTGTAATTTTTGCAGCAGAAATGGCGGCTGAATATCGTCAGAAATTCAATAAAGATATTTTTATCGATATGGTCTGCTACCGTAAACACGGTCATAACGAAAGCGATGATCCTAAATACACTCAGCCTCGCCTTTATGCGAAAATTAATAAGCACAGTAACCCAAGAGATATATATTCTGCAAAACTGGCTGAACAAGGAGATATTGGTAAAGAATTGGCGAAGAAACTCGATCAAGAATTTTGGGACGAGTTACAAGATCGACTAGATAGAGTAAAAGAAAATAAAGCGGAATACAAACCTCAGCCACCTGAACTCGCTTGGGAAAAATTGAGAGCTTCAACGACAGAAGATTTTCAGACATCGCCTAAAACAGCCATAAGCAAAGCCAAAGCGACGCAAATAATCAAAGCACTTATTAAAGCTCCCGAAGGCTTTACTCCTTTGCGAAAAGTTGCCAAGTATCTTGAAAACAGACGCGAGGTGATGCAGGAGGAAAAATCAGTGGATTGGGCTGCAGCCGAGTTAATGGCCTACGGTTCAATTCTTCTCGAAGGTAATGATGTGCGGATGAGCGGCCAGGATGTAAAACGAGGTACATTCTCTCACCGTCATGCCGTAATCTCTGATGAAAAAACGGGTGAAGAATACAATAGACTAAGTGAAATCAACGGCGAGCAGGGCGAATTCAGAATATACAATTCGCATTTATCAGAGTATGCCGTACTTGGATTTGAATATGGCTACTCTTTAGCAAGCCCGGATTCATTGGTTATTTGGGAAGCACAGTTTGGTGATTTTTCCAATACGGCTCAGTGCATTATCGATCAGTTCATTGTATCTGGCGAAAGTAAATGGAGTCGCTGCAGCGGATTAGTTATGCTTCTTCCGCACGGATACGAAGGTCAAGGACCTGAGCACTCTAGTGCGCGTTTAGAACGCTTCCTGAGCATGGCTGCCGAAAACAATATTGTAATTACCAATATTACCGATAGTGCCAATCTTTTCCATGCCATTCGCAGACAACAAAAATGGGAGTTCAGAAAGCCACTGGTCAATATGTCGCCAAAATCTCTACTGAGACATCCACGAACTTCTTCTTCCATTGATGATTTGTTCAAAGGAACTTTCAAAGAAATTATCGATGACCCTCAGGTTGAAGATGCAAAGAAAGTGAAGCGAGTATTGCTTTGTTCAGGCAAGATTGCCTTCGACTTATTGGAAAAGAAAGAAACAGAAAAGCGCGATGACGTAGCCATAGTTAGACTGGAGCAATTATATCCATTGAATGACACTTATTTAAATAGGATTTTCAAAAAATACGACCAGGCAGAAGTGTGCTGGGTACAGGAAGAGCCTGAGAATATGGGAGCATGGCATTATATTATGGCCAGATTTTACGGAGACAGAAGTATTCGTTGCTTCTCAAGAAAGCGCAGTGCATCGCCTGCTACAGGTTACAAAAAACAACACAATAAAGAACAAGAAGATATTTTAAACCGAGCGTTCAACGCTTAAACTCAATAAGATATGTCGAAGATTATCGAAATGCATGTGCCAAATTTGGCCGAATCAATTACCGAAGTAACACTCGCACAGTGGTTAGTTGAGGATGGCGATTATGTTGAAATTGATCAGGCAATTGTTGAAATGGAGACTGATAAGGCTAGTCAAGAATTATTCGCTGTGCAAAGCGGAAAGATAAAATTTGAAGCAGCAGAAGGGGATGATTTAGCCATAGGTGCTTTGATTTGCACCATTGACACTTCCGTTGAAGCTCCAGCAGGACAAAAAACAACTCCAGCGAAAGAGGAAAAGGTTGAAGAAAAAACAGCAACTCCTGTAAAAGAAGAAGCTAAAGCGCCTTCGCCAAGCAAAGAAGAAAAACCTAGCCATGCAACAGGTCACCCATCACCTGCCGCGGCTAAATTGGCTGCAGAAAATAGTTTAAATACAGGTAATATTATTGGTTCAGGACCTGGCGGAAGAATCACCAAAGAAGACGTGGTGAAAGCGATAGAAAATGGTACAGCAACCATTCAACAGGGCGCTGCTGCCCTCTTGGGTTCGGGTAAATCATTTTCTAGAGAAGAAAGAGAAGAAAAGCTTTCACGTATCCGTAAAACGATTTCAGAACGATTAGTTTTTGCAAAGAATTCAACGGCCATGTTAACCACATTCAACGAAGTTAACATGGATCCTATTTTGGAGATTCGTCAAAAGTATAGAGATACCTTTTACAAAAAGTATGGTGTTGGCCTAGGTTTTATGTCATTCTTCAGTAAGGCTGTCGCCTTATCATTACAAAAGTTCCCTGCCGTCAATGCACAATTAGATGTAGAGAATGGAAAAGTCATTTACCATGATTATGTAGACATTTCAATAGCTGTATCAACACCGAAAGGATTGGTAGTGCCGGTTATTCGTAACGCCGAATCTTTAACTATGGACGGTATTGAGAAGGAAGTTAAACGCTTGGCTATAAGAGGTAGAGATGGAGAATTAACCATGGATGAAATGACTGGAGGGACATTCACCATAACGAATGGTGGTGTTTTTGGTTCTTTACTTTCTACCCCAATTATCAATCCTCCACAAAGTGCTATCCTAGGAATGCATAAAATTGAAGAGCGACCAATGGCCGTTAATGGTCAGGTAGTTATTCAAAACATGATGTATTTGGCGCTGAGCTACGACCACCGTATAATTGATGGAAAAGAGTCTGTGAGCTTCTTAGTATCGGTTAAAGAATACTTAGAAAATCCAGAGACCATGCTACTTGGCTCTGACCCAGTAGATTTATTACTGGGTATGTAAGATAAAGAATAAGAGACTCTGCATAGCTTGTGAGTCTCTTTTTTTTCACTATCTACTCAACGATAATAGCTAAACGCTCAATTCACGAAAAATAGATTGAGACATTCTTCACCTTCGGGTATTGTTAACTCAAAAACCCCGAAGCATGAAAAAGCATATCTTCTTCTTCCTTACTGCTTTTATATTGTGGGCTTGCCAAAAAGATGATATCATATCATCAGATAAGGCAACTTACTATGAAATCAGCATTACGCAAAATTCTCCTTATACACATCCTACTGCTGCAATTGGAACAACAATAAACTACCAGATAAAAGATCAACGCATTGTCTTAAATGAACTTGCTGATTTTGATGTGTTCTTTTGGAGCATTTTAGAAAAAGACTATTCTAACTGGGTGAACAAAACAAAGTTTAATTCTTTGTGGGATGATCTCGAATACACTTCTACAACTAATCGATTTGATATTCAAAAAATATTGAATAGACAGGGGATCATTGAAGTAAAACCCTGGATATTCAAACTTGATTTTGATAAGGAAAAGGTTTTTGTTGTTTCTTCATCCCATAGAAACGCGATAAAACTACTCGAGACCTCATCCCTCTCCCATCCATCTATTTTAGTTTTCGACTTTGCTGATGATGTTTGGAATGAACTTCTAAACCAATCACCAACAAGCAAAATATTACGATGCAACGAAGAGCGTGCTAAAAACAAATACATCAGTATTTCTGCTCAAAGTTGTGGCTGTTCATTATATAATTGGCAAACAACTACCATTGCAGTAAAATATAACCGATTTGGTATTTGGGAAACAGTAAAAGCTTCGTACCATAATAATTTGTTCGATGTCTATGGACAAAGTAACGGCCACTTCACTCCTGCACAAATCAATAGTGGACATTTCCATTATCATTTCGATGAACGATGTGGTAATACTTACTATGGAACACTCAACATTAACCCTGGCATCTATGCTGAGGAAATATTAACCTTACGATCCAGTAAAAAACCCTTGGAGCGATATAAATCGGTAGTGAACATGAATGTAAACACTTCGTACATCGTTAACCCAGCCGAACCTGCACAGCAACTCAATTGTATCCTAGATCAATTTTAATATGAAAAACTTACTTTGTCTTTTATCAAGTTTCATCGTTGCTTGTGCAGTGTTTGGTCAAAAACACAGCTGGGAATTAAACGTCTCTACTGGGTTTAACTTATCAATTAATCGAATGCATACGCTCCAGGGCGAAAATAGATTCATGACCAATGCTATACGTCCAGGAGGATATTGGAGCATCACTGGAAAGCATAGCTTTTCAAATAAAACTCAGCTATTTTTCGGGATTGACCAAGCCGCATATAAATACCACTACAGATATCGAATAGATCAAGGGAATGGCGGTGCAGCACGCTCGAGTGTTTACATTTGGGGACTACCCATTGGTATAGAGAATCTTTGGATTAAAAAGCAAATCGGATTCTCCACTTCCTACGGTATAAAATATCGTTTCAATCGCTTCGGTTCACCAATATCCTTAAAGGCAACAAACAGCGTATACAATAGCGCTAGCGAGTTAGTTTATGCGCAAGTTCTGCAAGAGGACAGGTATAAACAAAATGATCACTTAATCGCATTGATTCTCGGTACTAATGTGTACTTTTTCGTCAAAGAGCGATTCGCCGTATCCATCAACTTGAGTTACACGCAAGGATTAAATACACATGAAAGCTTTCACTTTACAGCAAACAACAATAACCTGATCAGCGAAACCTCATCAATCGATCAGTATAAATATAATTCAAAGGCCAGCTATTTTGCTTTGGGGCTTGGATTTAATATAAAACTTAATCACAAGCAAAATGAGACTGAAGATTCAAACGAAATCACCCTATCGAATTAAGCATCTTTTAAATCAAACTATCAAAAGAATACCAACGAGTAACCGAAAAGCGACAGTGAGTAGGAAATCTAATTAATCGGAAGTTTCATCCACCTCTTCCAAAAAAAACTTGAATTATGAAAAATCTAAAAAAACTCTTTTTAATCTTATTAAGCTTAATCAGCTTCGCTCAAGCCAACGAACTAGTTTACTTCTATCCAATTGAATATGAAGAACAGACCGACCTATATATCAAATTGGCCTACCCCATTGACAACGCTTTCATTCAGTACAATAACCATGCGTACTATTTTGAGGATAATGGCATTCTAATTCCTGACATTAGTCCCACCCAAACCATTGAATTTGCTTTAATCGTTGAAAAAGACAACAAACAGCTACCAATCAACGAGGAAGCATTGCGATACACGCATAAAAAAAGCACGAATATCTTTGTCGATAAAAATTTATATAGAGCTCTCTCCTCTTGGTCTACCAACGAGAATCAGCATATTCCGCTTAACGAGTATCTCATCGGTTTAATCAAAAATGAAAAAATTGCTTCAAAAGAACTAGTTTCATTTACTCAACAATTTTTTAAATACAAAGTATCGATAAGTAAAAAACTTTCGGACACACAAAATATTGAACAATTTTTCAAAGCCAGCTCAACGAATAACGAGGAGTCGCCTTGTGACTGCAACTTCATTCTGAACCACTTTTCCAGCGCAGCTCCCGTCAAACAAGGATCGGGCAATTACCAGAACGGATATAATTACCTCAACCATCCTGGTATACCTTTTGGCCGGTTATCAGAAATGATAAATAGTTATGAGCATTTTGATTCAAATAGCCCGAAATGGCATCGTTGGTATTCGAATGAAAAAGGACCCGCTCACGACGTATTCTTAAGAACCTATGACAGCAAAGGACAATTTAATTATCAGTGGTCAACCCTTGGATCGAATAACAATGGTGCATACTCTCCTAGTCCAAGCTATGCTTATAATTCCTTTCAATTTTTGTGTGTAGGACAAGAATCGAATTTACCCGAAGATTGTAACTGCACTAAGCAGTTTTGTTCCCTATACGAATACAATAATATCCTGAAAGTAATTGCAAGAAAACTAAAACCCCTGAGCAATGTTAGCTCTACCGCAGAGGAATTGGCGATAGTCACTTTAACTAACAGCGATGGAGTAACTGTCGTAGATGCCAATAGAAATAGAGCCTATACAGCGTGCAGTGGCAACTTCAATTTTGAGTTTTTAGACGAACTTTTCGATTTAGCAGGATCTGTTGTCGATGTCGTAATGGATGTACAAGACACGACCAATGGAACACCTATAAATGACGTTCCTGGTGCCATCGACAATGTAGGTGAATCCTTGGTGGATTTAGTTTCTACACCACCTGTTATCGTAAATGGGGATTGCGAAGATAAATACCTCAAAAGTACCTTGTTGAGAAATTTTGAATGTTTTGATCTCAAAGCCAATGATCCTACTACATTAACCTTGCAGAGCTACACATTTCTCGGTGTTGCTGGTGATCGCAAATGGGATAACTATGCTACAGCCAAAAGTGATTTTCGAATTCAAACTATTGTGTTATCCGGAAGCGAAGAAAATGAAATGCATTGTTGTTCAGATAAATTAGGCATGCATCTTTATGGAAACATGGGTGGACCTGTTTCTGATGCAGAACACAATAACAACGTAACTGGCGCTTATTATCTTTTTGGTCCTTGGGACGACTTTACGCAAGTGGGCTATTTACCAATAATCCCTAATAATGCGCAACGAGGCTACTTCATTTATGAGGATGATAAGCACGATTGTGCACCGATCAAACCCGGTAAGAAAGATATCGATTGGGAAAGTCTATTTTCAGATATCTCATCAATTCCATCGACCCAAAACAAAGAAACCTCGCCTGAATCAATAAAAATTGATAATACTGCGGAGCCAGACATAAGATTTAAAATCTATCCAAATCCTGGTCATGGCTACCTAAATATTGAACTAAACCAATTAACTCTTGGCTCCAATCTTTCAATTACTTTGTACAATAACATGGGGCAAGAGATCGAAGAAATATATGCGGGAACTGTCTTAGAAGAGAATAAAAAGTTGGTATGGGAATCGCAGCATTCAAATTTCACCGAAGGGATGTATCATATCGTTCTCAGAGAAAATAACATTTTCATACAGTCCTTACCTTTTTTGTATAAACCTTAAATTTTATCACATAAATTTATCTCAAATGAAAAATGTTTTAATTCTTCTCAGTCTATTCCTTGCGATAGCCAGTTGTAAAAAGTGTGAAGAATTGGGTTGCGAAAGCCCCGATTATCTCTTAACCGACGGAAGTAATTGCCCACCCAATATGCACTACGAGAATAATCAATGTATATGTCCCCCTGATTTCATATGGCTCAATGACTCTTTATGTCTGGAAAAAGATAACAATACGGATGTCGCCATGTTTTACACCACTTTCGACTGCGAATGTGTCAACGGCGATATAATTTTGGGTTTTGATACGGTTAATCAATTTGCTGGAGTTTATTCATTAAACGGCCAGTTTGAACCAACGGGGCAAAACAGAATCGGTGGACCTTTCTCTTTCTTACCTGGCGCCTGGCGAGGAAATTTCAACGCACTTCTTTATCCTGCGAAATGTGATGGTAATGATTTGTATATGCATGGTTATATCGATGGGGATACCCTAACCTATGAACTCTTTTTTATCAATAGTAGCACTTTAGATACCTGTGGCCCTTTTCAAAGTCTAGCTTTTTAAATAAAGAAATATCAATTACTGCACCAAAAGCGAGTAGAAAAAGCTTCTACTCGCTTTTTTGACAAACAGGTATGTTATGATGCTGAATCTTTTTATCTTCATCGAAATAAGTGTAATTAGTTATGGAAGTAGATTGGTTTAGAATATTTTTGGGTTTTACAGCTATTGCATTTGGCTTCTATGGGGTCTTGATAAGAGCGAAATCAGCGAACTCCACAAAAATTCAAGCTATGGAGAAACAATGGGGAAAGGAAAAAGCCCAGGTTATTCATTTAACCTTATATGGATTTCTTCCTATTCTTCTTGGAGCACTGATGCTTTTAAAAGGATTTCAAATCATATAATATGCATGTAGATTATGACGTAATCATTGTAGGAGCAGGACTTTCAGGCGTAGATGCAGCTTATCGCGTTCAAAGTGAATGCCCTCATCTTTCCTATACCGTATTAGAAGCTAGAGATGCTATTGGCGGAACTTGGGATTTATTCAAATATCCGGGAATTCGCTCAGATTCAGATATGTACACACTAGGCTTTCCGTTTTACCCGTGGAAGAACCCGAAAGCGATAGCAGATGGTCCTTCTATTCTTTCCTATATTAAAGAAACAGCAAGTCATTTTGGAATTGATCAAAAAATTCAATTTAACAATCGCGTAATGCATGCTTCCTGGTCAGACGAAAGCAAATTGTGGACTATACAAATCAACTTTAATGGCTCCGAAAAAACAATGCATTGTCGTTTTTTATTCATGACCAGCGGATACTATAACTACGATCATGGATACGCTCCAGTTTTTACTAATAGTGAAGCCTTTAAAGGCCCCATTATTCATCCACAGCATTGGGATGAAAATTTAGATTACACCGATAAAGATATCGTCGTTATTGGTAGCGGAGCTACTGCAGTTACCCTCGTGCCAGAACTAGCAAAAAAAGCCAACCGTGTTACCATGTTGCAGCGCTCACCTACCTACATCATGACACTGCCGAGCACGGACAAAATAGCCAACTTTTTCAACAAATGGTTGCCTGCTAAAATGGCATTTCGATTAACAAAATGGAAAAATGTATTACTATCATTGTTTCTATATCTATACAGTAAGAAAAAACCAGAATCTATGAAGGCTTTCTTGATGAAAGGGGTGCATAGAGGGTTGAAAACAGATAAATTGGATAAACATTTCACTCCGCGTTACAATCCCTGGGATCAGCGCTTGTGTTTGGTGCCAGATGGAGATTTCTTTAAAGCCGTTCGCAGTGAAAAAGCTCAAGTTGTTACAGATGAAATTGTGCAGTTTACAGAAAGTGGTATCGCACTAAAGTCAGGAAAGGAATTAAAAACGGACATAATCATTACAGCCACGGGCTTAAAACTTCAACTATTGGGTGGCATAAGCATAACTGTTAATGGAAAATTGATAAACACCGCGGAATTGCATAGTTACAAGGGCGTTATGTTCAGCGATATGCCAAATTTCGCCTTCGCTGTGGGATATACCAATGCTTCTTGGACCTTAAAATGTGATTTAAATTGTCAATTTGTTGCTCGTATTCTCAATCATATGAAAGACAAAAATAAGTCAGTAGTAGTTCCACGATTTGATGAATCTAAATACGGTTCGGAACCCCTACTTGATTTTGATGCTGGATATGTGAAAAGAGCACTAGATAGTTTGCCAAAACAAGGGTCCAAAAAACCTTGGAAAGTGCATCAAAACTACATCAAGGATACAATCTCTCTGCGACTTGAGAAAATTGACAACCCGAATTTGGAGTTTAGTTAATAGCTGTTATGTTCGATGAAAAACAGGTTTGTGTTGATATCTTGATCAATTTATTATCCAATGGTATTCAAACACTCGAAAATGAGTTAAAAGAGGTTGTTACTTCGCGAGACAACGAGTCAAAAAGTTCAGTTGGTGACAAGTATGAGACTGGTAGAGCAATGATGCAGCTTCGTCAAGAGCAGTTAGAAAAACAACTCGCTGAACAAAAGAAAAACCTCCAGCTTGCCAAGGGCATTTCAGGTAAAAAAGCCGATACAAAAGTGGGTGAAGGCAGCTTTGTGAAAACCAACCGAGGCAACTACCTAATTGGCCTTGGCTTGGGTGAAATTAAATTAGGGGACAAATCATTCTATAGTATCTCACTTCTATCTCCTTTTGGCCAGGCAATTCGAAACAAGGTAGCAAATGATCAATTTGAATTTAGAGGGAAAAACTATGTAATTGAGGCAATAGCCTAATCACACTTCACCTCCCTGGAAGAATAAACACAAGTAGGGCAGCCCAAATTTAATGTACCCAAGATTTATAATAACTAGGATCTTCTATCGTAGCAGCATACTTGGTAAGCTTTAGCGGTTTAAAGGTATCAACCATTACGGCTAACTCTTCCGTAGACTCTTTACCAATACTTTTTTCAACTGCTTCTCCATGCGGCCCATGAGGAATGCCTAAGGGATGCAAACTAATCATCCCCTCCACTACATCGGTTCGACTCATAAACTTAGGCTCAACGTAATACAAGACCTCATCACTATCTACATTGCTGTGGTTGTATGGCGCTGGAATCGATTTGGGGTGATAATCATATTTCCGGGGAACAAAAGAACAAAGCACAAAACCGGCAGAGGCAAATGTTTGATGCACCGGTGGTGGCTGGTGCACACGTCCAGTAATTGGCTCAAAGTTATGAATGGAGAAAGTATAAGGATACAAATATCCATCCCATCCTACTGCCCCAAATGGATGATAGGCATAAATAGTAGGATACATCCAATCATTTTTCTTTATCATCACCTTAAAATCACCTTCATCTGTATAGGTTTTTAAATTTTGAGGTGGATGAATATCTCGTTCATAAAATGGGCTGTGTTCTAGAAGCTGCCCAAACTCATTGCGGTATCTTCTTGGGGTAACCACAGGGCTAGTAGACTCCACAATAAATAAGCGATTATTATGGTCATCAAATGAAAGCTGATAAATAGTCCCACGTGGAATTACAATGTAATCACCCGGAACAAAAGGCAACTCGCCATACAAGGAATGCATGACACCTTTACCTTTATGAACAAATATTACTTCATCCGCTGTGGAATTTTTGTAAAAATAATCTTGCATACTATGTCTAGGTGCAGCCAAACTAATCTGACAATCACTATTCGTCATAATGATTTTTCGACTTTGCAAATAATCATCTTCTGGCTCAACCTGAAACCCGAAATATTTTCTTGACTTTAAATTTTCCGGCTCTGCAATTTCCGGAGCAATAGAATATGCTTCTTCGATTTCCTTTACGGCTGTAGGTATATGGTTATGATATACCAGAGAATAAATACTATCAAATCCTATCGTTGAGATTAGCTCCTCTGCATACAACTGACCATCCGGCTTTCTAAACTGAACATGTCTTTTTTCTGGTATTTCTCCTAAACGGTGGTATCGTGACATATCTATTTATTTTGTTCCGTGAATTTACGAATTTAACTCGAATTATGGATTGGGTTATCGCATTGAAGGGTCAAAATGCATAGTAAATAAGAACACCTCAACATTAGCCTCAAGATCTACAAATTTAATCCAACACATCATATGCTACTTTAATCTTCTAGCACTTACTAATAAGGAATAGTTTTTCTAATACAGACGTGGTATTTCAAGCAATTTTATGCTTTAAAGCCGTCAGAATATAAGATATTTGTAGGAAAATAAATAAGATGAGTTTTGCAACCTTTTTAACTGTTTTCCTGACCCTTTTTGCTGTGATTGATATACTAGGATCTATTCCTATAATTATAGATATTCGGGAAAAAAGAGGTGAAATCCAATCAGGGAAAGCAACCATTTTTGCTGGTATTTTAATGTTTAGTTTCTTGTTTTTCGGAAATGCATTCCTTCGTATGATGGGAATTGACGTGGAAAGTTTTGCCTTGGCTGGAAGTATTGTAATCTTCATTATTGGCTTAGAAATGATATTAGGAGTTAATTTTTTTAAAGCCGGTCCTGGAGATGATACCAATCATAGTATTATGCCCATTGCCTTTCCCTTAATCGCTGGTGCAGGAACATTGACTACTATCCTTTCACTGAAAGCTGAGTTTGATACTTGGGTAATTTTCGCCTCTATTTTGGTTAACTTACTTATTGTTTATGGCGTGCTCAAAATGAGTAAATTTTTACACCTCAAAATGGGACCAAGCACCTTAGAGATCTTAAGAAGAATCTTTGGTGTAGTGCTATTGGCCATCGCAATAAAAATTTTCAAATCCAACGTTAACTTTGTCGTATAGTGGCGCTTGGATTACCTGCATATCATCAAGAAAAACGTAAACATGGATTAGCTAATAAAGCAGCCTGTGAAGAA
>JAFMKE010000081.1 GCA_017853115.1 Verrucomicrobiota bacterium | reverse complement strand
CCTTGTTCAAGGTCGAAACTCATCTTGCTAGCAAAGTGCCACAACTCTTGCACCTCACTTTTCGGCATATTGATATCGGGATACTCTCTGTTTTCTGAAACCAGTACGAGATGTTCCGCATCTTTATTATATACCCGCTTCACTAACACGGAGTCATGGGTTACTACTACATATACATCGCCGTCATGAATATCATTGAGGTATAAAACTGCTTTACCAAATACCCAGTCATTCGGTTTAAATATGGGCACCATACTATATCCTTCTACCTGAAAGGCCCGAATACTCACCCCCTTAAAACTTGGCAAGGGAATATGAAAGGCAGGCAAAGAAGTGTACCATTGATGATTCGATAAATTGGATGGATAACCCGCTGCTGCTTTGGCATTCACCATCAAGACATTTTCATTTTCTTCCGCAGCATCCATGACTACCACTTTGGGTAACACTTCCTGCTTGACAGGCTTTTGGTTCATCTGCGTACTTTCACCAAATAACCACAAGGGATTTACCCCATATTTTTTCATCAATATTATGAGCGCATGCGAAGGGATCCGCATCTTACCGCGTTCGATATCGATGGTGGAGGATTTGATTTCCAGTTCCTGCGCAAAACTCGCTTGCGTATGTCCTAAACTTTTCCTCAACTCCTTAAAACGTTGAGCCTCAATAGGCAGCTTATTTTCCATGCTACCAAAGTTAAGTTAAAAATGGAATTATTCCAATTTTTTATCCACATTCTTGCATAATTATGGAATTATTCCATATTTTGCACAAGATTTAATACCCCATGAAGCAGTCAATTCTACATATGGACTTAGATACCTTTTATGTATCGGTTGAGCGGTTACTCGATAGTCGGCTGGAAAAGAAACCCATTCTACTTGGAGGAACCAGCGATCGAGGTGTAGTAGCCTCTTGCAGTTATGAAGCGCGCAAGTTTGGCGTACACTCCGGCATGCCGATGCGCCAGGCACAGCAGCTTTGTCCGGAAGGAATTGTCATTCGAGGAAATACATCCAACTATACCAAGTACTCCAAACTGGTTACTGATATACTAAAAGAGCATGTTCCCATTTTAGAAAAATCAAGTATTGATGAATTTTATGCTGATCTAAGTGGTATGGATAAGTTTTTTGGTTGCTACCAATATGCCTCCGAATTGCGCAGCACAATCATTAAAGAAACAGGCTTACCGATTTCCTTTGGTTTATCGATTAATAAAACGGTTTCGAAAGTAGCTACTGGAGAAGCGAAGCCGAATAATCAAATTAAGATTGATTTAGGTCAGGAAAAACTTTTTCTGGCTCCCCTATCAGTAAAGAAAATACCGATGGTAGGTGATAAAATGTTTCAAACCTTATGCAATATGGGTGTCAAGCAAATTCGTACAGTACAAGCTATGCCACTCGAAATGATGGAAGATGTGTTTGGAAAAAATGGCAAAACAGTTTGGAAAAAAGCCAATGGCATTGACCATAGCCCTGTCATTCCTTTTTCTGAGCGAAAATCAATTTCTACCGAACGGACCTTCGATAAGGACACCATCGACATCCAAAAGCTAGAAGCCTTGATTACCTCCATGGCTGAAAACCTGGCGTTTCAATTGCGCAGAGGGACTAAACTCACGGCTTGTGTCACGATAAAGATTCGTTATTCGAATTTCAATACTTACACCAAACAGGTAAAGATCCCCTATACATCAGCTGACCATATCCTTATTCCTGCCGCATTGAACTTGTTCCGACAACTCAACGACAAGCGTTTGTTGATTCGTTTAGTCGGCTTACGATTTAGCAACTTAGTACATGGCAACTACCAAATTAATCTCTTTGATGACGCCCAAGAACAGCTCGCTCTTTATCAAGCGATGGATAAAATCCGTGAGCGACATGGTGAACGAAGTATTGTGCGAGCAATAGGTATGGGACGAAGCAGTATAGGGAGGTTTACGAATCCTTTTAACGGAGATCCGCCAATAGTGCTGGCAAAGAGAAGACAGTGATTAATTAATAATTAACAATGTATAATGAATAATGCTAAGTAGTATTTGTGCGAGCATCTGCTATGCTTTTTAATTGATAATGAATAAATGATAATTGATGAGGAAATCAAACATTATATTGGATAAGACTTTTAACTTCTCTATTCAAATCGTTGAGCTGTATAAGTTATTACTTGACAAGCATAGAGTTTACGATTTAGCTCGACAAGTTTTAAAGTCAGGAACGTCTATTGGCGCAAATGCTGAAGAGGCTGTTGGTGGCATTTCAAAGAAAGATTTTCGATCGAAGTTTAGTATTAGTTTGAAAGAAGCAAGAGAAACCAAATATTGGCTTAAACTGCTGCACAAAACCCATTATATCGATTTCAATCAATATCAAAAATTAGAAAAGGAACTTATAGAAATAATCAAAATACTAACATCAATAGTCAAAACTTCTGAAAAGAAAAACTGATCATTATACATTATTAATTATACATTTTGCATTAAAATATGTGTGGAAGATACGTAATCATAAGTACGCTTGAAAAGATAGAGAAGCGATTTGATGTGAAGGCAAACAATGCTAGTGAACATAAAATGAATGTGAATGTAGCTACAGGAGAAAAAGCTCCTATAGTGACAAACACCGAACCGCAGCAATTACAGTTTTTTCGCTTTGGTTTTACCCCATCGTGGGCGGAAAAGGCTAGCTATCTCATTAATGCGCGAAGCGAGGGTAATTTTAATAAGGAAAATGCCATGAACTATACGGGAAGCAAAGGAATCTTGCAAAAGCCGATGTTCAAACAAGCCATACGCCAACAACGTTGTTTGGTTATTGCGGATGCTTTCATCGAAGGACCTGAAAAAGAGCGTTTAAGCAAACCATATGTCGTTTATCCTACAAACGAGGGAAGTCCTTTTGCTATGGCAGGCATATGGAGTACCTGGCATAACCCGAAGACTGGTGAAGATGAAAATAACTTTGCCATTATAACAACAGCGGCTAATAGCCTGCTGGCAAAAATTGGTCATCACCGGGCACCATTGATTCTAAATCCAGAAGATGAAAAAATTTGGCTAGATTCCGAAGCTAAGCTCAGCGATATTACTTCGCTAATGAGACCATTTGATTCAAAAACATTCAACGCCTACCCTATCGATCCAGCGATTAAAAAAGTTGGAAACAAAGAAGCTGAGTTACTCCAACCTTTAGGTCAACGTGTCATCCCCGAATACCAATATGAAATCTACAAAGAACTGGTGGTACGTGGAATGGGGCAAACGCGAGCTAGAATACGAAAGGAGAAGGATGAAGGGACACAAGGATTATTGTTCTAAATAGATAACAGATTTTAGAGATCAGACATTTCAAACTGATTTCTCGAATCTGACATCTGACTTCTGACATCTGATATCTGATATCTAAACTATGTACCTAAACTGTCATCCGCCGGTGGGCGGACGAGTTGGGCAAGAAAACAAATCATGTATATTAACTGTCACTCATATTATAGCCTACGCTACGGAACACTTTCCGAAAAGGAGCTGTTAACCTGGGCGAAAGAATTGGGCATTACTCAATTAGCATTGACGGACATTAACAACACCTCGGCTTGTATGAATTTTGTTCGACTAGCACCGAACTATGGCATTAAACCCATTATAGGTTTGGACTTTCGAAATGGTGCAGATCAATTATATATTGGCTTAGCCAAAAACAACGAAGGTTTTTTGGCACTCAATGATTTTTTGTCTAAGTATAAGTACGAAGGAGATGATCTCCCCGATGAAGCCCCTCATTTCGAGCATGCTTTCATCATTTACCCCTATAAAAAGGCCAGTCTTTTACGAAAGAAAACTTATCACAAAAACGAATATATCGGTGTAGCTCCCGAAGATTTGAGCCACCTGACATTTTCCCCAATCAAAGAACTTCGAGATAGACTTGTTGTTTTACAAACTGTCACTTTTAAGCACCGCACGCATTTTAATACGCATCGCTTATTGCGCGCCATTGCCAATAACACTTTACTCAGCAAGCTACCCAAAAACGAGGAGGGTGATTTGAGCCACCAGATGCGTCCACCACTGGAAATCGAGCAAATTTTCAGCGATTACACCGAGCTTATACCAAACACCCACAAGCTTTTAAATGCTTGCCATATTCATTTTGATTTTAGCGAAAACCGTCTCCCACAAAATCAGCGCTATTATACAGAAAGTGCAGATGAAGATTATCAATTACTCGTACAATTATGTGAAGAAGGCATTCCTTATCGTTATGGAACCGAAGTAGATCAAAGTATCTACGACCGCCTGCACAATGAGTTGGTTATCATTGAAAAAATGGGCTTCGTTTCCTACTTCCTTATCAATTGGGATATTGTTCGTTACGCTCAAAACAAAAATTACTTTTATGTTGGACGAGGAAGTGGGGCAAATAGCTTGGTTGCCTACCTATTAAAAATTACCGATGTTGACCCCGTTGAGCTCGACCTGTATTTTGAACGATTTATTAATTTGTATCGAACAAATCCCCCCGACTTCGATATTGACTTCTCCTGGCGCGACAGGCAAGATGTGACACGCTATATTTTCAATCGATTTAAACATACAGCCTTGCTCGCCACCTACAATACCTTTCAGTATCGTGCAGCAGTACGTGAATTGGGGAAGGTGTTTGGACTACCCAAGCAGGAGCTCGATACTTTATGTGAGGGAAATTTCAGCTACCAAAACCTTGATCACCTCCAACAACTCGTCGTACAATACGCACAAGTACTACAAGATAAGCCAAATTACCTGAGTGTACATTCTAGTGGTATACTTATTTCCGAAAAACCTATTCATTATTTCAGCGCCACCGATTTACCTCCTAAGGGATTCCCAACTACCCAATTTGACATGATTATTTCCGAAGATGTGGGGCTATATAAGTTTGACATTCTTGGACAACGCGGCTTGGCAAAAATCAAAGAATGTTTGGAAATTGTGCGATACAACAAACCCAAGCTACCACCTATTGATATTCACAATATCAAGGCCTTCAAGCATGATAAGCAGATTAATCAGTTGATTGCACAAGCACAATGCATTGGTTGCTTTTATGTCGAATCGCCTGCCATGCGCATGCTGCTCAAAAAGCTGAAGGTAGATAATTACTTAGGGCTGGTAGCGGCAAGTTCAATTATCCGACCAGGGGTATCAAAAAGTGGAATGATGCGCGAGTACATTTTACGTCACCGCGATCCTGACCGAGCAGCTAAAGAAGCACACCCAACCATGCTCTCTATTATGCCCGACACATACGGCGTAATGGTCTATCAAGAAGATGTGATTAAGGTAGCCCATTACTTTGCTGGGCTAAGTTTAAGTGAAGCCGATGTTTTACGGCGCGCAATGAGCGGCAAATTCCGAAGTCGTGAAGCCTTTGAAGAAATCAAGCGAAGCTTTTTTACCAATTGTAAAGAGCGCGGACATGCCGACCAGGATGCCAAAGAAATCTGGCGACAAATAGAAAGCTTTGCCGGTTATGCCTTTGCCAAAGGACACTCCGCTTCTTATGCCGTAGAGAGCTACCAAAGCTTGTATCTGAAATGTTATCATCCACTGGAATACATGGTGGCCATCCTTAATAATGGTGGTGGATTTTACCGAACCGAACTTTATATCCATGAGGCCAGAATGCTTGGTGCTCAAATTCATGCCCCTTGTATCAATACCAGCCTCAATCAAGCTATCATTATAAATAAAGACATTTATCTAGGGTTTGCTTGGCTACAGAATATGGAAAGTGAGACGGCACATCATATTATACAAGAAAGAGCAGCTAATGGCGATTTTGCCAGTTTACAAAACTTCGTCGAGCGTGTAGCTATAGGCATTGAACAACTCAGTGTATTGATTCGGATTGGCGCTTTTAGATTTTCAGGAGTAAGCAAACGAAAACTGCTCTGGGAGGCACATGCGCTGCTCAACAGTTTCAAACGTGATCGAAGTCAGCAAGAGTTATTTGTAAGAGAAAATAAAAACTTCAAACTACCCGAGTTGAAAACTAATTTATTAGAAAACACTTTTGATGAACTAGAGATATTAGGATTTCCGCTCAGCAATCCTTTTCTTCTGCTTCTAGAGCCTCCATGGAGTAAGTTATTAGCCAGTGACTTCCCTCGTTTCTTGAATAAGTTTATCAGTATTTATGGTTATTTGGTTGCACGAAAAAGTACCAGTGCTTCAGGAAACAAACGTATGGCTTTTGGCACCTTCCTTGATCAGAAGGGCTATTTTATCGATACTGTACATTTTCCGCGGGAAGTTGAGGCTTATCCTTTTCGAGGAAAAGGTGTGTATTTGTTAAGCGGCAAAGTGGTTGAAGAGTTTGGTTTTTATAGCCTAGAAGTACAACGTATGGAGAAAATGGCCTTTGTACCTGACCCGAGGTATAGTATGGAAGAAAATGTGAAGAAAACGGGTTAACACTGAATACGTCTTAACGAAAAGCAAAGATTAATCCTCGCCATCTGTCACACTATCCTTTTTATCCGTTTTCAACTTGAACTCATCCTTATTAATTCTCAAGTCTTTAATATTGTCAAACTCCCGCTTAAAAGATAAACCTACACCCGCTCGGGTCGTATTCGCTTGGTTGAAGTAATCATAATCTGTATTTGTAAACGCTTTAATTCTAAATCGCCTGTTTTCGGTTAAAGCATATTCAATACTCGCATTGCCTCCAAAGAAAGTGGTGTTTGAATTATCTATCCCTAATTGATTATTGCCAAAATCTACGTTACCCCCAAGATTGATCGTTACTCGATCATTTAGAAATTTAGTGGTTAAAGCCAACTGCAATTCCCTACGCAATGCTAAATCTTCAAAACTCGATAAATTGGTTAGGTCTTGCTCATAATTGCGATAATTAAAGTTCAAGCTCACATCATCAGAAAGATAAGAAATCCAGTCATTGAAATACCTTGTTAGTTGATTGGAGACAAACTCACTTACTGTATTCGCAGCATCATTAGCATTGATATTAAAACCTGTATTACTTACCTGATCAATACTAGTCAAAGGTGGTAAAAACTGATTCAAAACCAGTAAGCCAAAAACCTGGCGATTCATCTCATTTTCATATTGTTTGAGTGTGAAAATTTTACGATCTACGTAATTGCGAATGATGGGATTTAACTGTTGTATCTCGATATTAAAATTGATATCTGGATTATACAACATACCCGATAAATTGAGGAATAATTTTACGGGAACACGGTTGAGCGCTTCACTTTCAAGTTGCTCATCCGTACTCGTTGCCAAATAATCCTCAATCAAGTTTTTGGTTGCTGCGCGCAAATTATAAACTGCATCCACATCCACCAAGGTTTGTTCAATAGGTCCCTGAAAATAAATATTACTATTCGGTTCTATCCTGAATCGCTTGTTGATAATATTCTGCAGTGTAAACAGGTATTCTCCATCTCCAATAACATATTGTCCGTAAAACAAAACATCGCCTTCTTTAGGCACAGTGATTTTAACATTGCCTTCTCCTTTAACTTCAAGCACATCCCCCGTTGTTTGATCCAGGATAATCTTGACCTTGCAGTCGTTGTCCATATCCAAATCTAGCTTCACTGTTAAGCCATTGACTTTAAACTTATCTTTTGAATTGATCAAAAAATCGATATCCTCCTCTTTTTGTTTCTCGATGAAAGAATAAAACTCATAGGCACTAGCCGCATTTTCATCCGTTAACGGAATCGATAATTCGGATTTTCCCTCACTTTCTCCAAAAACATTAATAGTGATATCGTTAGTCAAACCTTTAAATGTAACTCCACCCTTGATGTAAGCCTTGCCATAGAAATCCTGATTATCCTCTATAGTCGTATTAAGCCCCATCACCTTTGAGGATTGAACTTCGATATCCAAACCGAAATCTTTCAAATGCGAGTGATAAACACGACCTTTACCGTAGGCAATATTTCCTTCGATATCAGTAACCTTCAATTTCTTGCCTAAATTGATTTGGTTCTTTTCAAAGAGCACACGTTCATTTTTGATATTGTATGTAGTCTGTAAATAAGTCACTGTGGTGGTCACATCGTTGATATCCAAGTAACCTAACAAATCAGGTTGATTACGAGGTCCCTTTAATGCTAATTGACCAGAAACCGTTCCCTGAGTATTATCAATATACTGAGCAATAAAATCCTCTATTGAGTAAATCGCGAAATTCTTGATATCAAATGTGATATCAAAATCATTCGGTGAAATCTCTTTCTTGAACGAGTAGGTTCCATTGATATCTACTTCATTATCATCACC
>JAFMKE010000080.1 GCA_017853115.1 Verrucomicrobiota bacterium | reverse complement strand
ACCATGTTTTTCGGCCAAGTAAACACCCAATTCATATCGATTCATATCCTTTGGTCCAGGTAAATGATAAAGCCCTCCTTTCCAATTTAATGCTTCTACCAGCAGTTGAGCAGCATCTTTCGCTTGCAAAACACTGCGTATCTCATCTGTAAAGAGTATTTGCTCTGTACCACTGAGTAAATGTTTTACCAATGCCTTCTCGTAGCCACCATAGTCACCTATCATTAAGGGCATTCGGCAAACAACAGCTTCGGAATAAATTGATAAAACTCCTTTTTCAGCTGCCAATTTATGTGCGCCATAACTATTTAAAGGAAGTGCTTCGTCTGTTGGTGAGTACCCGCCTTTCTCTCCATCAAAGACTTGGTCTGAAGAGGTAAAGACGAAAGGAATTTGACGCATTGATGCATATCGAGCCAATTCTACTGCAGCTCGCACATTAATGGCAAAACTCGCTTGCTTATCTTTTTCACACGCGTCAATATTGCCATTGGCAGCGGCATGAATGATACCATCGATAGACAAATCTTCGAGCTCCTTAAGAAAAGTTGAATCACTCAAATCTGCCTGAATTTCAGTAATCTTTGGATTAGAATTTTTTCCACGACTCAGCCCAGTTACTTGATAGCCTTGGCTGATCAGAGTCTCAGTTAAATAATGCCCTAAAAAGCCTGTATGCCCCGTTACTAGAATATGCACTTTTTTCAATTGAGCTTCCTTTCTTCTTCGTGCTAATTTAAGTAAGTTTACACTTAAATAGATTGTTATGGCCATCATTAGAGCATTTAAAGCATTTCGTCCAAGGAAAGATCTAGCAGAGCAGTTAGCATCCTTTCCCTATGATGTACTTAACAGCGATGAGGCAAGAAAATTGGCAGAGGGAAATGAATACTCTTTTCTTCGAATCAATAAACCAGAAATAGATTTATCGCCGGAGATTGATGTATATGATCAAGCAGTATATGATCAAGGCAAAAGCAATTTGGATGAGTTTATCGAGAAAGGATGGTTACAACAAGATAATCAGGCTTCCTTATACATTTATGCCCAAAAAATGGGCAATCACGTGCAAAAGGGACTTGTATGCACAAGCTCAATAGATGATTACTTTAGTGATGTAATCAAGAAACATGAATATACACGGCCAGTGAAGGAAAAGGATCGAGTAGAACACATGTACACTGCTGGAGCGCATTTAGGTCCAGTATTTCTAGCTTATAAACCTATCAAGCTGATTGATCAGATTGTGGAGGATTGGGTTGCTCGTCATGAACCTGAGAATCAGTTTACCAGTTCAGATGGAATTGAGCATACGACATGGGTTGTTGATGATGAAACAACAATCAAGCAAATCACCTCGGTGTTTGCAGGGCAGGTAAAGCAAACTTATGTGGCAGATGGTCACCACCGTTCAGCAGCTTCAGCTATTGTTGGTCAACGCTTAAGGGATGAAAAAGGCGAGTATACAGGTAGTGAAGCGTTTAATTATTTCTTATCGGTTTTATTCCCTGCTGATCAGTTGATGATCATCGATTATAATCGAGTGGTAAAGAATTTATTGCCTGATATCTCTACGGAAGAGTTTTTGACGGCATTACTAAGTAATTTTACGGTTAGTGCCGAAAACGGGCAGGTTCGACCCTCAGTTGCTGGTGAATTCGGATTGTATATCGATGGACAATGGTATCGATTAACAGCGGATGAGAGTATTTGCAATAGTAAAGATCCTATTGAGTCCTTAGATATCAGTATACTGAGTAATTATGTGATTGATCCCTTATTGGGTATTGAAGATCAGCGCACGGATGACCGTATTGATTTTGTGGGTGGAATTCGCGGATTAGACGAATTGGAGCGACGCGTGGATAGCGGCGAAATGAAATTGGCTTTTGCCGTTCCACCAGTGACCATGGATCAGTTAATGCATGTAGCGGATAGTGGTCGCGTAATGCCGCCAAAATCTACTTGGTTTGAACCCAAGCTTCGTAGCGGTCTGTTTGTAAATAAATTTAAATAAAGACAAATGATGAATCTAGTTTATTGGATGATTTTCGGTTTGGTAGCCGGAGCTATTGCGAAACGGCTAATGCCGGGAAAAGACCCAGGAGGGTGGATGATGACTATGATTCTTGGTGTAGGTGGTTCTTTTCTTGGTGGATTTATCGGGCGCCAATTACTCGGAATTCAAGCAGGAACTAATGAGTTTAGCCTACTCAATATGGCTGTTGCTATTATGGGAGCCATTTTACTGTTAGGGATATATCGCTTTGTAAGGAAATAGGACATATTATACACCTGTTATCATTTCGAATGGACGACAGGAGATGAGAAACCTTTTGTTTGACTGAATAGATTCTTCGGGTATTATCATAAAAAATGGTTAAACTAAACATAAGTTCTCTCACTACGTTCGAGATATTTAAACCGATTCATCTCAGGAATAATTCATCCGCATGATTCCTACAATAATTGTTTATTTTTGATATCCAGCGATGCAAAGCAAGTTGCACAATAATATCGAATTTCTCAAAGGTGTAGGATCTAAGCGAGCCGAAATTCTTCAGAAAGAATTGAATATTTTCACATGGAATGATCTTATCCATCATTTTCCATTCCGCTACGTAGATAAATCGAAGTTTTACAGGATAGAAGAAATCAACGAGGATACTCAATTCATACAAATTAAAGGGGTACTCAAGAGCATGCAATTGATAGGTGCGAATCGGAAGAGGCGCCTACAAGGTACCTTTGAGGATGATTCGGGCAGCATCGATTTGGTTTGGTTTGCCAAGACCGATTGGATACAAAAGGCCTTGAAAACAGGCGTGGAATATGTGGTTTATGGCAAGCCGAAAAAGTTTGGGCGATCATTTAGTATCACTCATCCTGAGATAAAAACAGCAGGTGAAATAGTCAAGCAGAACCATAGCTTGGAACCCGTGTACAACACTACAGAAAAGATGAAGAAATTCAACTTGGACAGTAAGGGAATTTCTCGTTTGCAAATGAATGCCTTGGAGCAACTGAATCATACGGAATTGACTGAAATACTCCCGCTGGATGTTTTGGATGCCTATAAATTACTTAGTCGAAACAAAGCCTATCACGAGATTCACTTTCCGAATACAGAAGAAAGCTTATCAAAAGCGATATTTCGTATAAAGTTTGAAGAGCTATTGTTGATTCAATTGCGCTTATTACGCTCCAAAATCAATCGAAATATTCAGAATAAAGGTTTTGTTTTTGAAAAAATTGACAACAAGTTTCAGGAGTTTTATGAGAAGTATTTGCCCTTTGAATTGACGGGGGCCCAAAAGCGCGTGCTGAAGGAAATTCGAAAAGATACCTTAAGTGGTAAGCAGATGAATCGTTTGTTGCAAGGTGATGTGGGTAGTGGGAAAACAATAGTTTCTTTAATGACAATGCTGATGGCGATCGATAATGGCTTTCAAGCCTGCATCATGGCGCCTACGGAGATATTAGCGCAGCAGCACATGGACGGCATAGCTGATCTGGTTAAAGCTGCTGGTATACGTTGTGCATTGCTGACCGGATCCGTAAAAGGCAAAACAAGGAAGCAATTGCTTTTAGCCTTGGCGGAAGGTGAAATAGATATATTGATTGGAACCCATGCCTTGATTGAGGATAGTGTGGTTTTTAAGAATTTAGGTATGGTAGTAGTCGATGAGCAACACCGATTTGGCGTAGCACAACGAGCCAAACTGTGGAAGAAAAACACGCAGCCTCCGCACAATTTAGTGATGACAGCCACGCCTATTCCGCGAACATTAGCCATGACCTTATATGGTGACTTAGATGTATCGATTATCGATGAATTACCTCCAGGAAGAAAACCCATTCAAACCATTCATCGAAGAGAAAATAGTCGATTGGCAGTGTTTGGTTTTATCGATAAGGAAATCAAAAAAGGACGACAAGTGTATATTGTTTATCCCTTGATTGAGGAATCGGAGACCTTGGACTACAATCATTTGATGGATGGTTACGAAAGTGTGAAACGCCAATTTCCCGAGTTGGCAATCAGTATCGTTCACGGTAAAATGAAGCCCGCTGATAAGGAGTATGAAATGAAACGTTTTGTAGAGGGTAAAACGCAAATCATGGTGGCCACTACAGTGATTGAAGTTGGGGTGAATGTGCCGAATGCCAGTATGATGGTCATCGAAAGTGCCGAGCGTTTTGGCTTAAGTCAATTGCATCAATTACGCGGTCGAGTGGGACGAGGAGCTGAACAATCCTATTGTGTTTTAATGACGGGTTTGAAGCTTAGCAATGAGAGTAAAGCGAGAATGAATATCATGGTGGAAACCAATGACGGTTTCCGCATTGCCGAGGAAGATTTGCGTTTACGCGGTCCTGGTGATATTGAAGGCACGCAGCAAAGCGGTATCGCTGATTTACGTTTGGCGAGTTTATCGAAAGACAATAAAATTTTGATGCTTGCCCGTGAAGTTGCCACCCGCATCCTCAATGATGATCCTTTCTTGGATAAGCACGAGAATGTTTTCTTAAAGGAATATATGATTGCTCAACATCAACAAAAAGGTTGGGGTAGGATAGCTTAAGTTCCCAGTCTGAAACCATGCTTTTGCTTATCTTAGCAGACCTTTAAAAAGCAGCTTATGAAAATTGGTATTATCAGAGAAACGAAGACTCCCCCCGATACGCGTGTTTGTCTGCCTCCTGCCCATTGTCAACAGATACTAGCCAAGCATCCAGCAATTCAATTGGTGGTTCAACCCAGCGAAAACCGTTGTTTTTCTGATCAAGAATATCAAGATGCAGGAATTGCTCTTCAAGAGGACTTAGCGGATTGTGATGTTTTACTCGGTGTGAAGGAGGTTAAAATCGATAAGCTCATACCTAATAAAACGTATTTTTTCTTTTCACATACCATTAAAAAGCAGCCGTACAATAAGAGTTTGTTACAAAGTGTATTGCAAAAGAAAATTCAATTGGTCGACTACGAAACTTTAACTGACGAAAATGGCAAGCGTGTTATTGCCTTTGGACGTTGGGCGGGTATTGTTGGAGCGCATAATGGAATATTAACTTGGGGAAGGCGTAAAGGAACTTTTGACTTGAAACCAATGAATCAATGTTTTGATTTTGCTGAAGCACAAGAGCATTACAAAAGTTTGTCTTTGAATGGATTACGAGTGGTATTGACAGGAACAGGACGCGTGTCTTCAGGTTCAGCGGAAGTATTGGATTTAATGGGAATCGAGAACTTGAGTGCTGAGGATTTCTTAAGCTATTCTGGCTCTAAGCCGGTCTATTGTATGCTGTCAACAGAACAATTGTTCGCCAAAGGGCCGAACAATGATTTTGATAGCGAGTTCTACAAGAATCCCGAAGGTTACCATAGCTTGTTGGCGCCTTATTTGGCCAAAGGCAATGTATTAATCAATGGTATTTATTGGGACAATAAAGCACCAGCACTATTTGCTCAAACGGATATGCAAGGCGATGACTTTGGTATAGAGGTTATTGCGGATATTACTTGCGATATTGCACCAGTGGCATCTATCCCAAGTACTTTAAAGGCATCAACAATAGCTGATCCGATTTTCGGCTACGACCCTGTGAATCATCGGGAAACAACTCCTTTTCAAGATGATGTGATTGACATGATGACGGTAGACAATCTACCTAATGAGCTTCCGCGTGATGCCTCAGAAGATTTCGGTAACCAATTCATCAAGCACGTTTTACCAGAGTTATTGGCAAGCAAAATTGATATGATTTATCGGGCAAGTATTACGACCCAGGAAGGTGAATTGAATGAGCCTTACCTGTACTTATCAGATTATGTAGCGGTTTGAGGTAAGGGTGGAAAATAAATCACAAGCGCTAACGAGGCGTCCCCTCCGAGATGCTTTACAGCAACAATTCTTGAAGTCATTTCGAGCTTATCGTCATTCCTGAGAATTCCACGGATGAGTGGATTCATCAGAGCCTATCCAGCTATTGGCGGGAAATCTTTCGTTTACAGTGCAACATACTTTTTAGCGAGCTGTTATTAAAAAACCAAGACCAAGCCAACAGTCGCTGCAATCTGAATCAGAAAAATCACGGTACCAAAACCAATCGCCATCTTACCTGACTGCCACAGCTTTTTAAAACTAACCTTTAAACCTATCGCTGCCATACTGATGGTGAGCAATATTTTACCGGTATCTTTTAAACTTTCCAGGATATTTTCCGGGATCGTAATCACACTATTGATTACGGTAATTACCACGAAGATCCATAAGTAATAAGGTAAATTGAATTTAACTGAATTGGCCGAGCCGTCAGCTTCCTTCGTTTTTACCATATAGCTAAAGAAGATAACAGCAGGTGTTAACAGCGCAACCCGTGCTAACTTTACCGTCAGCGCTGAGTCGCCGATTTCCTGACTTAATCCATAACCCGCACCGGCTACATTACCCACCGATTGTAATGTTGCTCCCAAGATAAAGCCTATTTCATTTTCTTGGGTGAACAAAGCTTTCAAAGTAAAGGGAAGGAGAATCATTCCGATGCTTCCTAATAGATTGACAACCGCGATGGCAATGCCCGCATCTTCCTTATCCTTGCTGATAATTGGGGCTACTGCTGCTATGGCCGATGAACCGCAAATGGCGGTTCCAAAACCAACCAACCATCCCGTACTATCGTTATTTTTCAAACGCTTAGCCAACCAAATGGTGCTCAATAAACTGATTAAAACGATGACTAACACAAAAATGAATTTCTGCCATCCAATAACAGCAATACTCTGAAAACTGATACTAAAGGCGAGAAAAATAATGGCAAACTCCAACACCTTCGAGGACGAGTAATTAATACCCGGTTTTAGGGCTTCATGAATCGGTAATACATTGCCCAAAATCACCCCAACTAAAAAAGCCAGGATAACGCCATTGACTTGTGGAACGAATGGCGCAAGAAAATGTGCTCCAAAACCCAAAAGGATTGCGATGAGTAATCCCGGAAGCTGCTGTTTGTTTAAAAGCATTACTTAGTAACTATTGTATTGGGGTCGTTGTAGTTGAGTATTCCTCCTTTTAACTCATACAACTTGGTGAAGCCTTGTTGCTCCATATAGTTAAGTGCACTAGTGCTTCTTACTCCACTTCTACAATAAACAATATAGGTGGCGTCTTTGTCTAGACCAGCAATTTGATCTGCGAAATCACTGGCTTGCACATTGATGAAATAATCGGCTTCAGCAATGTATCCAGCGTCAACTTCGGCTTGGGTACGAACGTCAACAACAAAAACATTTTCTTCTTGTGCTTTACTTTTCAAGCCTTCTGTGTCGATGCCTTCTGCATTGGATTGTGCTTGACAAGCGCTCAAACTAATACCTAAAATTAAAATACTTAAGAGTCTAATCATTTTTTTCTTTTTTATCGTTAGTAAACATTCCGTGTATTAAATAACCCATGACTGCTCCGTATAAGCTTGAGTTCAACGGTGATGAGGTGATAGCGCAAGTTCCAGTTTTACAACCGATAAAACTGTAATAGGCATAACCCAACAATGCGCCAACTGCAGCACTCAGCATAATCAATTTGTTTCGAAGCAAAAAAGTTTTCATAAGATCTACAAAACTACAATAGAATATATGACCCAAAGTGACAAATGTTGCAAAAGTATGCGGTGTTATGACAATTGTGCTTTATGCTGAAGCACACATCCTTTCGCTATCCAATACTGACCCAGTACATACAAGGGCATGATCATTAGTCTAGCGATAAAAATTTGATCACCGAAAAGTGTCGTAAACCGACTTAAGGCGATTAAGGTGTCCGACAACATAAAAGATAAAGCACCTATGAGTACCCAGTTAAAACTCTCTGAATTTACTCGACCTTTTCTATTAATCGCAGCTAGTGCCATCACCATAATCACCGTGGCATAAACCATTACGGGCACACTCATTTCACGGAAACCTGGCATATCTGCTTGGAAGAGCAAATACATCAAACCCACTACAAAGAGGACAAAGGGAAGAATCAGGTAAGGACTGCTTTTTAGAATGGGCTTTCCTTCTAAGTTCGTTTTTACGAATCCCGCGATGTATAAAACATGGGCAATCAAAAACGAGCCAAGCCCAAGTAGAAAGTTGATGTCGGTTTCGAAAATTGCTGGCATTAGGAAGTTGTCTCCCCACCAAGAGAAGAAGAGAGATACCAAGATGATTTTATCAAATGCAGTGTTAGCTTTAGTTTCTTGGAAGTACCAAAACATGAGTACTGGCATCAAAAAAGGTTTAAATGTCCAGATTCCATAGGGAATATCTTTCAAATCGTAGACTACTTCGCCACCCATTTCGAGGACTAGCAAAGCGAACAGCAGAATAATAAGGTGTTTAGGTT
>JAFMKE010000079.1 GCA_017853115.1 Verrucomicrobiota bacterium | reverse complement strand
AATACCAATCCGCTGGTGAAGTTTATGGGCCAATTGACTTGTGCCTTCATACTGATATTTAGCAACTTGTATATTGTTGCAACAGGCAATCCTGCGGTGGATTATTTTGTAACCATTCTATGGGTTGTTGGTTTGATGAATTCGATTAACATGCTGGATAACATGGATGGCATTACGGCAACAGCCGCCATAGTTATTTTACTTGCCGCCTTGGCCTTCCTTTTTTTGATTCCAAATCCTTTTCCTCCCTTGGTTTTAATTGTTTTTGCGGTACTTGCTGCGCTTTTTGGGTTTTTATTCTTTAATTGGAATCCGGCAAAAATGTATATGGGGGATACCGGCAGCCAATTTTTAGGGATATTCTTGGCCGCCGTTAGCATTTTCTTGTTTTGGAATGAGCGTAATGACACAGCTGGCATTATTCAAATTAGACAGTTTGTGCTTCCTTTGTTAATTTTTACAGTGCCTTTAATGGATACGCTTACCGTTTTTATTCGTCGCTTGATGCGCGGGCAGTCACCATTCGTGGGGGGTAAAGACCATACCACGCATCAGTTGGTGTTTTTTGGTTTTTCAGAACGGCAGACCGCCTGGATTTTAATTGCTATTGGCTTGGTTTCGGGATCCTTAGCTGTTTTATTGTACACCAATATTATTCCTTGGACTTTCCTAACTACTATTCTGGCGTTTGCGTATTTTTTTCTGGTCTTCGGTGTAATGCAAGTCGTGTATAATATCGGAAAAAAGAGACATGAACATGCTTAATGCGCTTTTAGTAGCCGTTGGTGGAGCCATGGGCAGCCTGGTTCGCTATGGTTTTTCATTGCTATTTCCTTGGAATCAACAAGGATTTCCGTGGGCAACATTGCTGAGCAATAGCATCGCATCATTCATTTTAGGTTTGTTTGCCGGTCTTTTACTCCAAAAGTTTTCGGATTATTCCTGGATGAGATATTTGATCATCATAGGATTTTGTGGCGGATTTTCCACCTTCTCAAGTTTTGCTTTTGAATTATTTAAGTTGAATCAAGGAAACAACCTGGCTATAGCAGGTACTTATGCGCTGGCTTCGGTGCTTATTTCCTTGGGCTGTATAGTTCTCGGTTATTCTTTGACAATTAATTATAACTAAATGAAGTCACCCCGCCACTTCCTACTGGCCCTTTGGCTCATGATCTTTGGTGTAAAACTTAATGCCCAATACGCGGAGTCTGCAGACCTAAGTGTTTTGAGTTGGAACATATACATGTTGCCAGGTATTACCAATCTTTCCAAGCAAATAACGAAGAGTGATAAAAAGGCAAGAGCTATGGAAATAGCCGCCTATTTAAACAGCAGTGAAGTAGATATTGTGGTATTTCAAGAAGCCTTTTTTAACCCTGCTAGAAGAAAGTTGAGTAAATCTGTAAAGGAAAATTACCCCTTTCAATATGGCCCGGCAAATCCAAGCAAATGGTCGTTAAAAACATCCAGTGGAATTTTTGTGGTAAGCAAAGTTCCCCTGCAAGTATTAGGCACCGTGCAATATGAAGCTTGCAATGGCGCAGATTGTTTTGCTAAGAAAGGAGCCTTGCTGCTGGAGGGTGAAGTAAATGGTCAAAAATTCCAAGTTTTGGGCACCCACCTTAACGCAGGTGGTCCACATTGGATTAGGCAAGAGCAGTATAAACAAGTGCGGGGTTTACTAAATGATTTTACTAAGTTGGGTGTGCCCCAAATAGTTTGTGGCGATATGAATACCCACAAAGAAAGTGAAGCACATTATCAAAACATGCTCGACATGCTGGATGTGCTTGATCAGGAAACAAATAGTGTGCAGCAGTTTACGACGGCTAAAGATCGTACCGTAATCGATTATATTTTTACCCGACCAAACGATAGCCGCATGGAGCTGGAAAAGAAAGAAGTGTTATGGATTAATCCGAACCAATATGAAGTGATAGACAAACTGAATGGCAACCTCAGTGATCACTTGGCACTCAAGGCACGTTTTGTCTGGCCATAAGTGCTTTTCGTGTTAATTTTTTTAAAAAAGAATGAATAGACATTCTACTGCTCTACTTCTTCTTCGCATTTTTCACGCAATACACGCTAAAATCATATATTTGCACACTTGCAATCTCGGTGTAAAGCCGAAGTTTATGTATAGCAGATTACTCGCCTCGTATGGCGTAAATTTATTTTGTCAAAAGGGTACTTTAAAATTTTATACCAATGAAAAAAGCATTAGTTAGTTTCCTTATCGCTTGCAATGCCTTATATGCCTTGGCACAAGAAAGTGAGGTTTTGTTTTGGCTTGATGATCAAGCGGTAAGCACCGAAGAGTTCGAGAAAGTATACACGAAAAACAATATCAATAACCAAGCGGATTACAGCGAAGAGTCGTTGACGGAATACTTAGATTTATTCATCAATTTTAAATTGAAAGTAAGCGAAGCCGAAGCGCTCCAAATGGACACGATTCCATCAATCAAAAATGAACTGAATACCTACAAAAAGCAATTGGTTAAGAGCTACGCCAACAATAAAGAAGTGAGTGAAGAACTTTTGCAAGAAGCCTACGACAGAAGCCAACTGGAGGTGGATGCCAGCCACTTATTGATTCTTTGGCCCAATAGCTATCCTTCAGCTGCCGACTCGGCGAAAGTGAAGAAGGAAATTCTTGCTATCAAGAAGCAATTGACCCCAGCAAATTTTGCCCAACAAGCGGCTTTGAAGTCGCAAGACCCTTCGGCTAAAGACAACAAAGGTCGCCTAGGTTATCTTACGGTTTTTCAAACGGTATATCCCTTTGAAAATGCTTTGTATAGTACAGAAAAAGGCAAGATCTCTGATCCGGTCGCTACCCAATTTGGTTATCATTTGGTCTTGGTGCACGATGTGAGACCCGCGCGCGGGAAGATTAAAACAGCCCACATTCTGGTTAAGAGTAAGGCCTCGGATGCTGCTGATAAAAGGAAAGAAGCGGAGGAGAAAATTCAGGCGGTTTATGCACAATTAACGAATGGTGAGCTAGACTTTGCTGAAGCGGCGAAAAAGTTTTCGGAGGATAACAAAACAAAATTCCAAGGAGGTAAATTGCCCGAATTGAGCTCGGCGGAAATGATTGCACAATTTGCTGATGCGGCCTTTGGCCTGGAGAAGGATGGAGATTACTCTTCGCCGGTTTTAACTGAAATAGGATGGCACATCATTCAACGAATTTCTAAGTCGGAAATTGGCACCCTTGAAGAAGCTGAAAGTATGTTGACCAATAAGATTGCTCGAGATAGCCGATCGAATGTTGCCCAGGCAATGACCAACGAAGACACGAAGGTGCAGTTTGGTTTTTCAAAAGATAAGAAAGCAGTCGAGGATGTTGTCAGAAAATTGGCAGGGTCCTATGATAGTGGCTCATTTATGCTTCAAACGAGCGAAGAGGATAATAAGTTATTTTCTATCGGAAATGAAAGCTACTCAGCAAACGACTTTATTGCTTACGTAAAGAAAACACTGCGCAATGTTCAAAATATAGCCAACCTGCCCGCGCTGGTGAAGGCTAATTATGACGCCTTTGAAAGTGCGCAATTGCAAGAATACCGAGAAGAGAATCTTGCTGAAGTCAATGAAGATTACCGCGATTTAATGCAGGAATATCACGATGGTATCTTGCTTTTTGAATTGACAGACAAAGAGGTTTGGAGTAAGGCCGTAATGGACACTGCGGGATTGAAAGCCTTCCACGAAAAAAATAAAATGAAGTACATGTGGCCCGAACGTGTGGCTTACACAAGCTATGTGTTTAGGGATGCAAAAACCGCTGCCAAGGGAATGAAATTCGTGGATAAGGCTTGGAGTAGCGATAAACTTGTCGAAAAAATGAATAAGAAAGAGCAAGTGGTGAAAGCCGAGTCCTTCAAGGTGCTTAAAGAAAGTTTTGATGCACAAGGAGCGGAAATCGTGAAGGGAAATAAAGTTCTTCAACAAAGGGATGATGAGCAAGTGGAATATTGGGTGATAGACGAATTGTTGGAGCCAATGCCTAAAGAACTTGCTGAAACGCGAGGCTATGTGATTTCAGATTACCAAAGCTATTTGGAGAAAGAATGGATTGCCAGCTTGAAACAGAAATATACCGTGAAGGTGAATAAAGAGGTATTTAATTCGTTAATTAGATAAGTGAATTGCTCCTTGAAGATATACGGGATGATTATTGCCCTGCTAGGGCTTACGGGCTGCGACTTGCTGAGTAAGACAGATGCTGCGGTTTTGGCCAAGGTTTACCAAGAACAATTAACCCTCGATGAGCTGGCTTTGCCCGGAGCAAATGTGGATTCACTTCAACATCTTGAACAACAAGTAAATGACTGGGCAACGCGCCAATTGTGGGCAAATGCCGCTAAAGACGTACCCTACACGCCGCGAATGGCGCGCTTGGTAGCCGACTATAAAAACAGCTTGTTAATTGCGGAATATCAGCAAGATTTAATTGCTCAAAGTAATGTGCAGGTAGATGAGCAAATGGTCTTGGATTATTACAAGGCGAATAAAGCGAACTTTATACTGGAAAAGGATATGTATAAATTCCAGTATTTTCAGCTTACAGCCGAGCTAGACCCCAACAACATCATGGCGGGTCTTGATGAAGGGGAATTAGGCGATGAATTGTCGGCGTATTGTGAAGCAAACCCAGCCGAATGTATGCTCAATGCTACTTGGGTTGAGCCCGGCACTTTGGAGGCGATTGAATTACCAGCCTACCTTTGGAAAACAAGTGGAAAGTTTTCCCAATATTACAAAGCCGATGGACAAACGATACTCTATCGCATCGAAGCCAAGAGAACGGCAGGCGAATCAAAACCCTTGGATATCTTGAGGGAAAATATAGTAAGTGTGTTAACTTTCCAGTTGGAGCAAGAAATTATCGAAAAGCACGAAGCAGCATTGCTTTTAAATGCACAAAACGAAGAACATTTTGAAATTTATTAGATACAGTATCGCGTTCGCTTTTGCAGCGATAGGCACCTTAACGCAAGCGCAGGTAATTGAGGAAATTATTGCCGTGGTGGAAGATAACATCATCCTGAAGTCGGATCTTGATTTGCAAATTGAACAAGCGAAAGAGGCCGGGTATTATGGTTCGGAAGATATTTCCTGTGAAATACTCGATCAGCTCATTATTGATAAAATTTTCATTGTTCAGGCGCAGCGCGATAGTGTTCAAGTTACGAATGATGAAGTGGATAGTGAATTAAATCGGCGGATACAATACTTTGTGAGTATGTTTGGCTCTGAAGAGCAGTTGGAAGAATATTATGGAAAGTCGATTTTTGATTTGAAGGAAGAGTTTCGCGATGATATCTACCAGCAATTGCTTTCGGATAAGATGCGAAACCAAGTATTTGCCGATTTAGAAGTTTCTCCAGCAGAAGTGTTTGAGTTTTTTGCGCAAATTCCATCGGATAGCTTGCCTTATTTTAGTGCCGAGGTGGAAATCGGTCAAATCGTCGTTTTTGCGAAGCCAACTATTTTGCAAAAGGAAAAAGCGCGTGCACAAGCGGAAAAAATTAAGGCCGATATCGAAATGGGCAGCGATTTTGGTTTTCAGGCTTTATTGTACTCGGATGATCCAGGATCTGCCACGAAAGATGGTGCTCTTGGTTATGTGAAACGTGGCCAATTGGTTCCTGAGTTTGAAGCGGTTGCTTTTCGTTTAGAGGTAGGCGAAATTTCGGAAGTAGTAGAAACGGAGTTTGGTTTTCACATCATTCAGCTATTGGATAGAAAGGGCGACCGGATTGATGTTCGACATATACTTATTACACCCGACATCGAAAATCAAAATGTGATCGATGCCGAGAATTTAATCACCGAGATAAAAGAAAAGTTGGAGAATGGTGAGTTGAGCTACCAAGAGGCTGTAGCTCAATATTCGGAGGATGAGCAAAGCAAACAAAACGGGGGCTTGCTAACCAACCCTGAAACAGGCACTACATTTTTTGAAATGGGCCAGTTAGAGGGTGGTGTAGCGCTTAGCCTTGATATGATTAATGTAGGTGAGTTTTCGGATATATTACCTTACCAATCGTACGATGGCCAATCGGGATTTCGCATCATTTATTTGCAGTCAGAAAGTCCGGCGCATATGGCGAGCTTAGAAAATGATTACAGCAAGATAAAAGCGGTAGCCAAGCAAACCAAGCAAAACGCGGAGATGGAAAAATGGTTGGCACAAAAAGCGGAAACGATCTATGTTCGTTTGGATGAGAAATACCAAGCATGTAATTTAATAACTACTCAAAAGAAGCCATAATATGAGCCAAATGTCTGATGTAGAAGCAGTAGATGCTTTAGCGGAAAAGTATAAAGCCTTACGGGCCGAGATTGCCAAAGTAATTGTAGGGCAAGATGAGGCGGTTGATTTAGTGCTTAGTTCTATTTTTAGCAATGGACACAGCTTGTTGGTGGGCGTGCCTGGCTTAGCGAAAACCTTATTGGTTCAAACGATTGCCCAAGTACTCGAGTTGAGTTTTACCCGTATACAGTTTACCCCGGATTTAATGCCAAGCGATATTGTAGGTGCTGAAATTTTGGATGAATCCAGGCATTTTAAGTTTAACAAAGGACCTATTTTCTCGAATATCGTTTTGGCGGATGAAATCAATCGTACACCACCGAAAACGCAAGCAGCGCTTTTGGAAGCGATGCAAGAAAAATCGGTAACGATTAATGGGGTGCACAATGCCTTACCTAATCCTTTTTTCGTTTTGGCCACGCAAAACCCTATTGAGCAAGAAGGAACCTATCCCTTGCCTGAGGCGCAGTTGGATCGTTTTATGTACAATATTTTCTTGGACTACCCGAGTTATGAAGAGGAAGTGCAAGTGGTAAAAAACACGACTTCAGATAGCAAGGTAAGCGTGAATAAAATGATGAGTGCCGAAGACATTCTTAATTATCAGCAGCTTGTTAGAAAAATTCCGATCGCAGACAATGTCTTGGAATATGCGGTGAAGTTGGTAGGCAAAACTCGACCCAATAGTGCAGCAGCGCCAGATATTGTAAAGGAGTATGTGGCATGGGGTGCTGGTCCTCGAGCTGCGCAATACCTAGTTTTAGGAGCTAAATGCCACGCGGCGCTAAACGGAAAGTACAGTCCCGATATAGAAGATGTGAAAGCCGTTGCAGAGGCCATTTTGCGTCACCGTTTATACAGAAACTACAAAGCAGAAGCGGAGGGATTCAGCGTAAGCCGCATCGTTAAAGAAATTTTGTAGGCATTTTTTCTTTTTGATGCTATATTTAAGCCATGAAGCAGCCATTGGCTAAATTTTATCCGCTGATTGTATTTGTATTGGCTCTCGTGTTATATAGTAATACGATTCCGAATGAGTATAATTTGGATGATGTCCTGGTTACGAAAAACCATAGGAATACCGCAAAAGGTTTATCGGCATGGAAGGAAATTCTCAATGAGTTTTATTACGAAGATGATATGGGCTACCAATATGGTTATCGACCGGTTACCCATCTAAGCTTTGCTTTAGAACATCAATTGTTTGGTGAGTCGCCTCACATTAGTCATACGGTTAATGTCCTTCTTTATGCCCTTCTTTGTCTCTTTATTTTTTATTTAATTCAGTCACTCGACCCTGTCCGTGGTCCTACATTGGCTTTTCTAGTGGCGGTGATTTTTGCTGTGCATCCTATTCATACAGAGGTGGTGGCTAGCATTAAGAATAGAGATGAATTGTTGAGTTTGCTCTTTGCAGTTTTATCCTTATGGTCTGTTCTCCAGTTAAAAAAACACATTACGTTTTTCAAATCCTCTCTTTGGTTTCTCGTCACTTTTACTTGTTTTGTTTTATCATTTTACGCCAAAAAGAGCGGTATAGCTTTGGTGTTTATTCTACCATTCTTAGCCATTTTTAATACAGACTTACAACTCATTCCGGAGGGAAAGCTCAAGGGGCTTTCCTTGTTTTTTGTGCTGCTTGCTTTTCTGGCTGCAAATGGAATGATATCTTGGCCATTGGTTTGGATTGCCGTCATTCTAGCAGTGGGGATGTTAAATGTCGAAATATCGGCAGCTGTTTTTAAGCGTATTCAAAACCATTTGTTTTCATCCTACGCTTTAATTCCTTTGATTCTTTTAGCATCCTACATAGGAGCGCTATATCAAACACCTGATGTCGCGATTATACTGCTTTTATTATTATCCTATCGAATTAAGACAGAAGAAAAGTCATTCATCTTGGTGTGGCTTGTGGGAGCTTTGTTTTTGATAGTTTTTGTTTCAACGGGCTTTGTGCTGGGTTTAAGTGAGGATATAGGAACCTATTTCCTGCCCATTTTGGTAATAGGGTTAGTCTTGTTTGGTGTTTGGCGAAATAATTGGTTCTTTTTACTAGCTAGTATTGGATTTATCAAACATGTAGCCTACTTCGATAAATCGGGAGTAGTGT
>JAFMKE010000078.1 GCA_017853115.1 Verrucomicrobiota bacterium | reverse complement strand
TGCCTGTATAAATAATCAAAGACGATGAGTGATCGATATAAAGCTAAACCACCACTCATTTTTACAGGAAATAAATCTTGGTATTTAGCAACAAAATTCTTAAACTTTTTCTTATCGACTTTGGTGTATTCTGCTTCATTTTCATATCCAATTAACACCAGATTTAGCTCATCATTCGCTTTTAAAAATTGAGCTAATGAATATAAAGTTAGGCTATCATCCGGATGTAAAAACTCTGCAGTATTGGTTTTAAACTCAACATTCTCATGCAAAATCAAACTTTGGTAAGTACTATAAATGCGTTCGACAGGAAATGCCCAATTTTGACAATTTTCAACCAAATATATTTTCTGAAATTCAAGATAATCTTCTTGCGTATAATTCTCTAGTAAGTTTTCAAATACTTCTGCATCATGCACGCTGTAAAATGAAAGATTCATACTACTCATTTTATATCGTATTTCATTAGCGGCGCGCTTCACATTTTCATTCCAATTCTTATCCAATTCCCGTTGAACAGAATCTTGTTGACAAATTAAAGCATGATTATTCAAGTAAACTACTTGGCTAGATTGATTTTGAATAGCATATATATGCATGGACAAGCAATCCTTTAACCTCGATTTGTTTGACGGGCCGAATACAAAGCGAAGGCTATCTTCAAGTTCCTTGACGGCGTAGGCTTCATTGTAAAAATTCCTATTTGTTCCTGTTATCATCCGACTGATAGAAAGATTTGGCGGAGGATAGGTTTTCTTAAACTCATTTACATCAACAGAAAGCGTGGAAATGGACAGCCGAGTCTTTGAAAAGTTAGTACTTCTATTTTTTGTGTTCTGCCAATCATGAAAGGCCAATTTGATGATTGCCGCCTCTTCAATGCTCTCCACTATATGCGTTGGTTCATCGAAAAATTTCACCAAATGTCCCTTGAGCACGTCATGCAATGCAGGCTCATAATAGCTATGCCAAACTGAACTCCACTGAATCGGTTCGAATACAGTGGAATTGCTGTAATTAAAAGCCAGCTGTCTCGGATTGGTAGAAGATAGCAGTGTCACCTCAAGATTTATACTATCCATAAATTCAAGAATTAATGCTTCAGTCTCATGACGTCCCAGACTATCCATTAGTTGAAATAGATTGTTATTAAAAACTATAACTTGTTCGTTTGCAACGAAGAAGTTACTCATGTGCTTATCCGTATAAAACAACTCCTGGGCTTTCCCTATGGAGAATAAAAGCCCAACTACCAACAAATACCTTTTTAATACCACAATGTAAAATGCTCTTTAGTTAACGCCTCTTCTCGGAAAAATACAATGCCAATACGATACAAATCTATGCTTAAATGAACAGCAGGATGAGCACAAATCGACCACCAAGCTTCTGTCATTTCTTCACTCCAATAAATATCATCAAATACGATTATGCAAGGAGCTTCAGTATGTTGCAAACACCGGTTAAAATAACGCAGTACTGCATCTTTATTGTGATCTCCATCAATAAAAATTAAGGTATTTCGAAGACCTCCATTTATTTTCTCATCCAAGACATCATCAAAATATGCCTGAACAAATTCAACTCGATGATTCGGATAAAAAGAATCAAAGGCTCTTTTAGTTGAAGCAATAACATCGGGGTTGGCATCAATGCTTACGATTGGCTTGTTGCCTGCAGCACTCATATACGATGTGCTGGTTCCGATGGAGGTCCCTAACTCAAGTACTTGATGTATTTCTGGATTGCTTGCTAAGGCGTACAGTATTTTTCCATATTTAGCAGGTATGCCTAATTTATCAACAAGTTGAATAGGCCGATAAAGCTCTTTTTGAATCTCTTGAGAGCCAGCACCTGCATTCAAAGCAAAATTGATTTTTTCGTGGCTAGACCGATAATATGCGATCAGATCTTTAGCCTTATTATCATATCCTTTGTTACTACATTCCAAAACTTCGGTAATAAACTTGAATACAAAAGGCGAGTGAATCTTAAATTTTGTTTTCGAGTTCCAAGCATAACGGATGTAATGCTTTAGCGCGTGTATTTTTGAGTTTAATTTCAAAATTGTTTAAAGTATGCGGCAAAGTTAAGCCTATGTTCCGGAGACTTTCATTTTTCTTTGCACAATTTATATTAGAGGGGTTATCCTTCAAGCCACTATGCCCCAAGTGGTTTAAACTAGCATTTAGAATGCATGCTGATATTGAATGGTATAGTTGCGCGGCGCTTCGAGAATACCTGGCCTTGTAGTATATTCATTATTGAATAAATTCTTTACGACAAATGTTAAATTTGATTTTTCCGAGGCTTGAAGACGCAAACGCATGTCAAAAACCCACTCACCATTCGGATTTCTGTCGCGATAATCCCTAACACCGAGTATTGAGTTAGTTGTTAATGGAATGTTTATCATAAAACTCGTATAGTTACTTGAAACACCCACGCCAAATTTGCCAATAGTCGCTTCAATATCAGCTTTAAAATTATGCTTATTTCTGTAGCTGATGTATTCAAATGTTTCCGGAAACAAGGCCTGTCTAGTCGAATCAGGATTAAGTAAAACCGGTTGCATAAACGTATATCCGGCTAGAAAGGTGAGGGGATATCCAAATAACTTACCTTGCCCTAAAGCCGAAAGCTCAAATCCTGCTATGCGCGCATTGTCTTGATTTTGGGCTTGAACCGCACCTGGAATGATGGTAAAGTCAATTAGATCGACATACTTAGTAACAAAGCCTGCCATATCAAAGAATCCCTGCCAATTTCCCACTCGAACACCTTGTTTGATTCCTAGCTCAGCACTCCAGCCATTTTCAGGCAATAAATTAGGATTGGCTACAACTTGAAGTGTTCGTTTCAAGTCTATAAAATATTCATTAATCGTAGGCACCCGAAACCCTTGTCCCCAACTCGCTCGAAGGTATGTTCCCTTAGCCGCTTCATAGTTCATACCGAAGCGTAATAAAGGCTTCACTGGCGATTTAAAATAGTCACTTTTCTTAAACAGTGAAAGAATGAGTAGTTTGTTTTGAGGAATAACCGAATCGATTTTATTATACTCTATTCGAACACCACCCGTAAAATTCAACTTGTCAAAAAACTTTTTCTCCACTTGGGTAAAAACAGCTGCATTACTTGCATTATACCGATTACCCCCGAAATTTAACCCAGTTGCGGTAGTGAATGATCCTGCTGCACCTGAGATTATATTCATCCCTTTTTCTGGCATACGATGTTCGAAAGTATATTCACCATAAACATGATGGGTTTGATTACTTTCCAAAGTAAAGTTCGTGCTTTGATTATTGTACAATCTAAAATTGAAATCATGCTTATTTTCTTTGCTATCAAAGTAGGTCAAGAAAGGCGATAAAGCCATTCGCCTTTGAACATAATCTGTTCGCACATCTTTATTAAACGCTGAGGCGGGATCAGAGGGGAGAAGTGCATCGCGATCCGTTCCACTCCACATGAAAAACTGCCCACCTTCTTCGTAAGCGAAATTCCACGCTGTTCCAATAGTTAAGCCTTCAAACTTTTTAGATATATGGCGAAGTTTCCCATTCAAACGAAAACGATCGTATTCATTGTCTTTTCTAAAACTCTGGTCATGACGGTAGTAAGCCCCAAAAACTAAATCGATTTTATCAAATGACTCACGATACTCATAGGTTTGATTCAAGAATACTGGTAAGTGATTCTCATCATCCCACCACCAATCGGCATCTTGATTACGGTTTTCTTTTTCGTTTTTCGATTTAATCGCGTTGGCTGTAAATTTCTGATACATCCCAACAGCTGTTGTTAATCGATGGTAAGGTTCGCCTTTTTTCGGCCAAGCTGTTCTGAAATTGACTATACCATTTAAAGCTGATGAGCCATATAAAGAGGAAGCGGCTCCTTTTATCACTTCAACCTGTTGCAAATTCTCTAAGGGAAGCGTTTCGAAATATATTCCACCGTTTTCTGGACTCAATTGCGGAATACCGTCAATCAAAAACAAGGTCCGAGAAGATGCACCAGATGCAAAACTACTTCCACCTCGAATACTTGGGCTTTCACCTATGTTTTGAAAGCCGGGAACTTTATTTAAGGCTTCTTGGGCTTGGGCCACATTACTTTCAATTATGCTCGTTGGAACAATCTCCATACTTACCGTTTCTTCACCAAACTTCTTTTCATACTTCCCGCCAGAAACAGTCACCAAATTAAGTTCGACATCGTTGGAAAGCATAAAAACATTCACTTGCTTTTCATCACCCGCACGAAGGTTTACTTCCTTTACCTGGTCTTGTTTACCAATGTAGCTGAATACCACCTGATATTTGCCAGCAGGAAGCTTTAAAGAATATCTGCCATCAAAGTCAGTTTGGGTTGCCCAACCTTTACTTACATCTACCACAATATTGACACCGATTAAACTTTCTTTGTTTTCATCTGCAACAGTGCCTATTAGCGTGGCATCCTGAGAAACAACCGCTTGAATAAATAATAAACTGATTAAGCAAAATGTAATAAATTTTCTCATGTACATGGCATTTATAAAATGAGGGCTACATGTATAATATAGCCCTCAAATTTAAAACCTTTATTTTTTCTAAAGTCCGAGTTGTGAAACTTGAACAAACACGATTATAGTTTTTATTCTTCGGTCTTAATTTTTTTCTTGTCTCTATTCTGACCAGTAAATTTGTAGGAAAACCTTGCGTTAAAGTTTAAAGGCTGACCCAAATAAGCCGGACGATCGGCGTAAGTTAAGTTGAGTAAATTATTCCCCACGATACCCAATGAAGCTTTTTCCGTGAAGTTGTAGAATATTCGTGCGCTTAATAGGGTAGTACCTCTGCCATCGTAGCGTTCACGATAGTCTTTTAACTCTTGGAATGCAGGATACAAATCAGGATTTAAGGTTGGGCTCGTAAATAAATCACTTACGAAGGCGTAATCAACATTCTCCATCCATGAACGATATTGCACGCTAATTCCAAAATCAACTTTCCTGAAACTTGATTGCATATCAACAGTTAGCACATGCGGGTTTCTATATTTTAAGATGTTATTTTCTCCTGATGATGTCGCCGCATAAGTAATCTCACCTGTTCGAGATGGAATATTATCCAAAATATCGCCATTTACATCATAAAGTGTCAACTCGTCTTCCCAGTTTAAAGACTTCGGTTTAGTGTAAGTATAACCAGCTAAAATGGTTAACGGGACTTTTCCAATATTACCCGTACCAGCCACAGTGATTTCCCCACCCATGATTAAAGTTTCACCCACATTCTGGAAAGAGAAACCCAAACCTGCAGCCTCCAGAGCGGAAGGAGCGCCTGGAACAGGATCACCAAATGTGCCGAAGTTTACCTCGATCATATTATTGTAACGCATAGCAAAGAAAGTAAGGTCAGTATATCCTTTCCAATCTTTACCCAAAGAGAAACCCTGCTTAATGCCAACTTCAGCATACCAGCCAGTTTCCTCTTCTAACTTCGGATTTGGAAAAATTCCAATACCGCCCAAATTAAGATTCACGAAGGATTCTGCAATACTTGGGAATCGATAACCTTCTCCCCAAGAGCCTCTTATATAAGTATATTCTGCCGCTTGAAAGTTAGCACCAAAACGGAATAAAGGACGGTTAAGCGTTCCCGTCGTAGTAAGGTCCCTGTCAATAGATACCATTCTAAAATACTCATATCGCATACCCATCGTAACATTCAGCTTTTGAGCAAAAAGCTTTTTCTCCAACTGTACAAATGGTGCAAGGTTGTATCTTCTATTTTTACCTGAAAGGGATTGAATATTTGGATCCTCTGGATTCACCACATCCGCAAAACCAGTCAAACCAGCCACCATATTGAACTTGATTTTTTGGAAATATCTGTTGTACTGAAACTCGCCGTAGTAGTTAACTGGGACAGAACCTTGTCCAGGTGTACTATTCTGATTTTTAGCATTGAAATAGCGAAACTTTAAACTGAAATTATTGTTCTTCTTATCATAATAAGAAATGAACGGATCTATAATAACCCGAGTGCTTTGATAAGATGAAGCTGTTCCATCCAGTGGTCTTCTCGCTAAAGAATCTGCACCACTCCATAAAAAGAAATTAGTTCCCAGAGCGCGATAAGCATTAACATTCACTCCCATGCTCAAACCTTCTACTTTTTTCGGTCTGTATCGAAACTTTTGACCAAAACGAACACTAGAAAAACCACCATATTCTAAGTGACTTTTCTCAGTATTGTACTGTCCATGCCAAACAAAATCCGTTCGCCCAAATTTCCTTTTATGCACGAAGTTAAATCCGGTTTCGAAAGGAATATCATTTTGTTTGTACCACCAAGCTTCATTTTTGTTACGAGGACTATGCGTGACGCCATTCCATACATTGAAAGAAGTTTCCGGATCATTTCTTGCCCAAGAAGTTCGGAAGTTAATTACTCCATTTAAAGCCCCCGAACCATAGATACTCGAAGCAGCACCTTTAATCACCTCCATGGTCTCTAAATTCTCCATAGGTATCAATGCCCATTTAGCATCACCACCTTCAGCGGATAACAACGGTAATCCATCATACAAAACCTGCACTCGACTACCTGCGCCATAGCTCCAACCTGAACCGCCACGAATACTTGCTTGGCCATCACCAGTTACTACTACACCAGGAACTTTAGCTAAACCATCATCAGCCTGAACAATATTGTTTTGCTCGAGTAAATCACTTTTAAGCACTTCCATACTTACCGTTTCTTCACTGAGCTTCTTTTCGTATTTTGATCCCGATACTACTACCGTATTCATCATTTCTACCTTGTCTGAAAAAGTAATATTTTGGGTTACGGTTTGACCAGCCTTAACATTAACGTTTATTACTTGATCTTCTTTACCAATGTATTTGTAAAGGACGGAATAACTTCCTGCAGGCAGGCTTAGGGTATAGTTACCATCAAAATCGGTTACAGCAGCCCAACCTTTGGAAACATCCACAATAATGTTGGCTTGAATAGCTGGTTCACCATTCGTCTCAGAAACATTACCAATAATCTTCCCGTCCTGAGCAAAGAGTGAAAGAAAAACGCATGCGATAAAACTGGATAGAATAATTTTTTTCATACTAGAGTTTTAGTTTAGGGGACTAAGTTAATTTTTTTCTTTTGAAAAAAAATGAAGAGAATTAAAGTTTCTTAACAATTAAAATTGAAGAAATTATTTCTCATTTAGTTAACAAAGCTGAAATCAAAAAAACATTATATTTGCCCTTCAACGTAAACCTAAACAAATGAAAAAAAGATTTTTACTTTTAGCGGTGGTTTTAATCGCCTCTGTTGGATTTGCCGCTGCGCAATGTCCAACGTGTACAGTAGATGAAACGGTTCATCCTAACACTGGTCCAAGTGATTTAGGACTAGTTCCGGAGTCAATTACTATTCAAGCTGGTGTAGATACTACTATTGTATTTCAATATTTGATGCCTCAATCACTACAAGTTAGTGGTTTTAATGCAACAGTTACATCCGTTCAAATTCTTAATGTTATTAACCTCCCACCTGCTACATCTAGTTTTTGCTGGACAAGCGATCAGGCGCCTAGCCATCTGTATAGTCCTCAAACTTATCGCTATGGTTGCGTTACCATGAATATAAATACCTTGGCACCAGCAGGGACTTACACGGTAAATGTGGTTGTAAATGGTTGTGGATCAGCGGCAGGAATTACACAATGTCAAAATGAAAATATTCCATTAGAAGTTAACGTCTTACCTCCTGCAGGAAACCCATTTTTTACGCTTTCAGGAAATGTGGCCTGTGATTCTTTAAACGTTGATTTCGCCGAAACCTTAATCGATCCTTTACCAGTTAATCCTACGACTTACGAATGGGACTTTGGTGATGGAAATACGGCTTCCGGTCCAACTGTGTCAAACAATTTTGTAGGAGTGGGAGATTATGTGGTTACGTTAACTGAAATAATTGAAGAATACTACATTTCAGCGGCTACACTAACTGCTTCAAATAGTTCATGTTATTGTGGAGATATCGAAGAAGTTGATTTACCACTCATTGGTTGCACAGCTGCGCCTGAACCTTATTTGATTATAAACGCGGGTAACGGAGATATAACTTTAGGCAATCCGAGTTCGAATGCAACAGTTAGCTGGTCTGGTATTGACATTCCAATTGAAGGTACCGCAGTTTCTATACAAGCATGGGAAGAAGATAATGGGGCACCCTTTGGTAGCCCAGATGACAATTTGGGATCTGCTTTGCTTACGTTTAATACAGAGCCAAATGTAGGCAACCAAAGTTTCTCTACAAGCTGCGCCAATGGTTCAATTACATTGAGTAAAAGAATAAAAACTACCAACACGTATACTGATACTGTGCGAATTTTACCGCCTTCTGTAGAGCCAATAATCACCAATTTAGGTGCGAATCCTATTTGCGCAGGTGACAGTGTAGTATTAGAATGTTCAGCTTCAGGGTCTTACCAATGGTTTGTAGACTCGCTGCCAATTCAAAATGCCAACA
>JAFMKE010000077.1 GCA_017853115.1 Verrucomicrobiota bacterium | reverse complement strand
CGAGATAAACCTAATTTGTTTGTCGGATATATTGCTGCGGGTATGAATGCCACTCAAATTGCTGGCGATTTAATGGCTGGGTATCGAAAGGTTGGAGCAAATGCGGGTGTTGGCGCTCATATCATGTATACTCCAGTATTTTCGAATAGTATTGAATTGAGCTATTCTATGAAAGGAAGTCAGGCGAATTTTAAAAACAACGACCCGCTCAATTTTAGAAAATTTAGTTTTGACTATGTGGAGATACCCGTGTTGTTTAATTATCACGAAGGTGATATAGCTATCTTTCACGGTGGGGTAAGTTTTGGACGATTGATTCGATACAATATTGATCAGGCGGCTGGTTTGACGCTACCCAATGAACCAAAAAAATGGGATTTTGCCGCAACAGTAGGCGCTACTTTTCTGATTAAGGAAATGTTTGGAATCAATATAAAGGCAAATTTTTCGATGAATAGTTTATGGGATTTAGCTGTTGCGAGTTCGCGTGCTCGAAGAGGAGGTTGGTATCACAATGCCTTGTCCTTCCGACTGATGTATTTTTTTAACAGCAAGTCGAGATCATGAAAATCGGCTTCCCTGCACAGGCAGATGACAGCTTATATTACACCCGTTATTTAAAATTGGCTGGTGGGGAAGATTTACTTCTTGAATTGGGAAATATTTCCCGCCTTACCTTAAGTGTAATCAACAAGCTCACCGATCAAGATTTAAGCTTCCAGTACGCAGCAGGGAAGTGGAGTATAGGCATCCTCTTAAAACATATCTGTGATGCGGAGAGGGTGTATGCTTATCGAGCCTTGCGAATGCTTCGCGGAGATACTACAGATTTACCCGGATTTGATGAGGATGTGTTCGCATCTCGAAGTACAAGTTATCCTACGATAGAAGCATTTACTAAAGAATATCAGGCTATTCGGTCAGGTTCAATTGAATTGTTTTTGAATAGCGATTTAACTTACCTTGATTTCGAAGGAAAAGCTAACGGCTTAATCTTCACACCCCGGATATTGGGTTGGCTGATGGTAGGGCATAACCGTCATCACTTGGAAATTTTGAAGGAACGCTATCTGCCGCTTCTCAAATAGCTCACTCAAGACATTTTATGTTAACTCTAGTACAGTAACTTCTGGAAGAATGCCCACTCTTCCTGGATAGCCTAAATTACCAAAACCGCGATTGACATAGATGTACTGTTCTCCTTTTTGGTACAGACCTGCCCATTGTTCGTACATATATTGTGATGGACTCCATTTTAACCACTTGGTTTCAATGCCAAATTGAAAGCCATGCGTATGTCCAGAAAGAGTAAGATCTATATCCTTGAAGTCTTTATTTATCTGCACGTCCCAGTGACTAGGGTCGTGCGACATAAGAATTTTACAACTGTTAGGGTCGAGTCCTTGATGCGCTTTAGCTAAATCTCCGTGACTGGCAAACCGGCCATGTGCACTGTAGTTTTCAACGCCGAGCAAATCGATGTACTGATCGTCGATTTGAATACGCCGATTTTCGTTGCGTAGCAAATCCCAACCCATTTCTTGATGCACTTGGAGAAATGCCGCGAAATTAGCTGACTTTTCCGGCGTGTCTTGCTTACCAAAGGCGTAATCTCCATAATCATGATTGCCTAAAACGGAATACACCCCATGCTTAGCTTTGAGCTTACCAAAAAGTGCTTTATAGGGCTCCATTTCTTCAGCTAAGTCGTTTACGAGATCGCCGGTAAATAAAATTAAATCCGGTTTTAAATCATTGATTTGATCAATAACTCGCTCTATGGGGCGTGTTTGATTAAAACTTCCCGCATGGATATCAGACAATTGCACAATTTTAAAGCCCTTGAATTTGGAGGGTAGTTTACTAAGCGATATTTTATGCTTATGAAACTGATAATTATAGGCATTTCGAACTACACCGTAGGTTAAAACAACTAGCGGCATAAAGGCGGAGATTAGAGAAAGTTGGCTGATAAACTTCCTTCGGCTTTCTATGCTTACATGCTTATTTCCAGGCTTAACTTTTTCAAAAACCACTTTCGCTACCCGAAAAACATCCTCACCCAATAGCCAAAATATGGCAAACAACTTCATCACTAATCCAAAGAAGAAAATGGCGGCGGTAAGTTTTCTAAGCCCGCTTGGAATGTTTTCCATGCCAAACATAGCAGTTGACAAGATGGAGATTAAAATATAAAAGGTGATAGACCAATACAGTACACCAATAATTTTACCCGCAGTTGTTTGAAAGGGGTAGATCGCACGGATAGCTTGATAGGCATAACTGTCTAAGCCTACTACAAATGCTGCAACGATGAAAAAAAAGATGAGTTCTCTCATTACTTGGTTTTATTTCGAATAGATGTCAGGAAAAGAAAAGGCCATTTAGTTCGGCAGAGCGAAAGCTAAATGGCCTTAAACTTTTAATCTCTCTAAACTTAGTGCTTAGACAAATAATCAGCAACACCCTCTGATGAAGCTGTCATTGCATCGTCACCTTCACTCCAATTGGCAGGACAAACCTCGCCGTATTTTTGGTTGTGTGCTAAGGCATCAATTACACGTATAGCTTCACCTACATTTCGACCGAGTGGCAAGTCATTGATCAACTCATGTCTTACTACACCTTCTTCATCAATTAGGAATAGGCCACGGTATGCAACCGGAGCGCCTTCGAAACCCCAGTTTCCATCTTCATCCCAAGTGTATTCACCAGCCAAAACACCATAATTCATTGATATTGTTTTGTCAAAATCTGCAACGATTGGGTATTCAACGCCTTGAATTCCTCCATTGTCTTTTGGCGTATTTAACCAAGCCCAGTGAGAGAAATGAGAATCTACAGAACATCCAACTACCGCTACATCTCTTTTTTCAAATTCAGCTAACTTCTCTTGAAAAGCCAACAATTCAGTTGGGCAAACAAAAGTGAAATCCATTGGATAGAAAAAGAATACAACCTTCTTCTTTCCAAGGTATTGCTCTAATGAAAATTCTTCTTGAAAATCACCCCCATTTACAACTGCTGTAGCGCTAAACTTAGGTGCCTTTTTTCCTACTAAACCCATAATTATTTCTATTTTTGATTTATAAATTTTTTTGTAATACAAAGGTATGAAACCTTTTGTTTAGCTTTAAACTGATTAAGTTAATTTTTTGTTCACTAAAACTTTTTAAATTACGATTATGCGAAATTTTCTGGTATCATCCTTCGTCGGACTGTTGGTTTTTTGTACCGGATGTTCAAAAGAACAAGACGAACCCATGCTGGTTTTTAAATACACCTTCGATGAGCTAGGTGAACGGCAAGATAATTTTGGTAATCCGGCTTCTATTCCGGCTAATCATGCTGCTCAGACGCCTGATTTTAAAGCATTAGGAGTTCATTCCATAGAACTTATCAATTCGCAACCGGGTCTTCCAACCGATCAAACTATTGTTTACAAAGGGTCAGAAATTGATTTTAATGGTCAAAATGGTATTGATTTCGAAAAGGAGTTAATCGTAGAAGAAGGAGAAGTTTTGGTTCGCATTCCTTTAAGTGAAATTACGCCAGGCACGTATAATTATTTGAGGAATTCCTTGGGGTATCAAGCCTACAATATTGATTTTCTCTACACAGATCCCACTTTTGGACCGATGGATTTGAATGCGGACATTGCTTCCTTCGTTGGTTTTAAAACTTACATCAATGATTTAGATTTGGGTGGTGAAAATATAGTGGTAAACGATATCGTGAATCAAGGATATTGGGCTTTTCACCTTAGTTCGCCTGTATCCATTACCCAAACTGGGAATGCTACTACAACTACAGTTCCTAATCCATTGGATGCGGTATCGCCGATTCCTTTAGGTTCGTGTTTAGTTACTGGTCGATTTGATTCTCCTTTGGTTGTTACGGGCGAAGAGACAGCCGATATTGTTGTTGAAGTGGCTGTTAGCATTAATCAAAGCTTTGAATGGGAGGAAATCAATCAAGATGGTAAATATGAGCCGGCCATTGAAACTGTAGTGGATATGGGCACAAGAGGACTTAGAGCGAATGTTCAATAAAAATAAAGCAAGAATGAGAATATTTTACACCGTACTTTTTACTTTGATTTCGCTACTTATGATAGCGCAAACGGAAAACCCAAGTTTTGAGAACTGGGAAATTAAACAGAATCAAATTACTGTTTCAGGTACCGCCAATTTCCAAGGACTTACTGCGGATTATTCGATCGATGATCCTGTTTTCAATTACAACGAAATTGTTCGCTGGTCATCTTTGAATCAGCTTACCGGAACGGAAAGTATAACTTTTCCGGGTTCGCCAAATCCTAACGTTGAGTTAGTTTCTGAGAGTTCAGATTTTGTAGATGGCCTTCGGTCAGTTCAATTGCAGTCTGCAAATATTCGGATAAGTGCAAGTGTAACGGTGTTTGGATTTACAATCGATACTTCGGTGGTTAATGTTGCCCCGGGTTTATTGATCAGTGGTGAATTAGATTTGGATGAAAATACTTTTGCCGATCAGTTGATTAATGGGTCCAGTTTAACAAGTCTGAATCCATTTACCTATCCCAATACGGGACAGCCGATTGATTTTCAGCCTGAAAAATTGATGGGTTCCTATAAATATGCTGGTGTTGCTGGAGATTCTGCCATGATGGTTAGTGGTTTGATTAAAAACCGTGAAGTGGTTGCTTACGTTATCAAACGTCTACCGAATGCGGCTACTTGGACGAACTTTGAGTTGGAATATGAATATCTGAGTTGTGCCATGCCGGATACTATTATTTCCTTATTTTGTTCAAGTAATCTGGATGTCACTTTTGATAACGGAGATTTTATGGTGAATTCTTCCTTTACTGGAATTGATGGTTCAGTGTTAACCATTGACAATCTGCGTCTAGATACTATTCCTCCTGGAACGTTTCCGCCGATTGCCTTGAATGATTTCACGACCATTTTTGAGAATGAAATCGCAACAGCGGATGTAGTGGCGAATGATGATTTATGCAGTGGAGGGGCTGCTGTTCCTAATATTCTTTCCGATGGAAGTAATGGTTCCACTGTTCTTACCGCGAGTGACGAGTTGGCGTATACACCTAATCCTGGTTTCAATGGAACAGATACCGTGAGCTATTACATTTGCAATGGAGCAGGTTTGTGCGACACGGCTTTATGGCTTATTACAGTAAACCCTATTCCGAGTTGTATTGCTGTTGATGATTTCCGTTCATTGCCAAGTAATGGGGCAAGTGTATTTGATGCCACGGCGAATGATACAGATTGTGGAACGATGCCTAGTCTTTCGGTTTTACCAGTGAATGGTGTGGCTAATGTTGAAAGTAATGGATTTATTTCCTACAGCCCGTTGGTTGGTTTCGTCGGTACGGACAGTTTAAGTTATTCAATTTGTTCACCCCTTAATCCATCTCAGTGTTCGACTGCCAAGGTGTATTATGAGGTCATTACAGGAATTAATGATGTTTTACAAGAGCAAATTGTAATCAAGCCCAATCCAGCGAGCTCCTTCGTCGAAATCGAGAATACAGGCAAAGGTCAGTTGGAAATAAGCTTATACAGTTTACTTGGGAAAAAACTGCTTCATGCGCGTTGCGAAAATATGATACGCTTGGATCTGAGCGATTTTAATACCGGAATTTATTGGCTAGAGTTGACTAAAGATGGCAGCTCTTTTACAAGTAAGTTACAAGTTAATAAGTAGATTTCTGAAACATTAGGTACGGCATTTGGTTTTTCATTAGTAGTCCATGGCATATACAAAATACATTAAGTGGGTACTGATGATATTGGGTGCTATGCGTTTCCGCATGTTTGGCGCCTTTATTGGATTTTTTGTTGGGATTTTCCTTGAGGAATTATTGGAGGGCAAATCAAGTATTTTTGATGTTTTTTCAAATACGAATGAGGAAAGTGACCACAAGCTCAGTGCATATCAGGCACATCTTATTGTGCTGTTGGCTGCTATATTGAAAAAGCAACGAGTGATTACCACGGAGGAAAGTCGCTACATTTTAAAGTACTTTTATCGCCAATTTGGGACAGCCAAAGGTAAGTATTTATTTCAGCAACTGAAGGAGAGAATTGAAGAGCCTGTGGATTTTTCTCGTTCATCCGCAGCGTTGAAAGGTTTGCGCAGAGAAGGAAAAATTCAAGTAGTTAAGTTTTTGTTTGGCTTAACTCAAGTGTATCCGTATCCCAATTTAGACCAGGATAAGGTATTGGAGCGAATAGCTCAACAAATGGGTATGGCTCAAATGGATTTTGAGCGGATACGCCAAGCTGGCAAGCAACAACGGCAGGGATATGCTAGTTCAAGGCAAACAGTGAATTACTCCGATCGGGCCTATCAAGTTTTAGGTGTAAAGAAGGGAGTGACTGCGGAAGAATTGAAAAAAGCCTACCGAAAATTAGTTTTAAAGTATCACCCTGATAAGACAGCACTGGCCAAAGAGCAGGCGGCAGCTAAATTCCAAGAAGTACAAGAAGCTTATGACAGTTTGCGGATGCAGTTAGGGATTAAGTGATGCTTCTTTATTTATCGCCCACCCAACTCAATACACTCTAAATCTTTAAGTGTATTATTGTCTATTGTCAAGCGCAAAATGGTTCGTACTTTATGAAAGCCATGCTTGCCAGCTGCTCCGGGATTCATGCACATCATCTTGTATTTTTTGTCGCGCATCACTTTGGTTATATGGGAGTGGCCACAAAGAAAAAGATCGGGAGCCTTTACTTGTAAAATATCACGCACACGGGAAGCATAGCGCCCAGGGTATCCTCCAATATGTGTCATCCAGATGTCTACACCTTCAATAGTAAAACGATTATCTAAAGGAAGTTCACTTCGTACTTCATGATTATCGATGTTACCATAAACTCCTCTTAGGGGCTTAAAAGCTTTTAACTCGTCTAAAACATTTATATCTCCCACATCGCCGAGGTGCCAAATTTCATCGACTTCCTTGAAAAAATCAAAAACCTGTGGATCAAGGTAGGAGTGTGTATCTGATATGATGCCAATCCTGCGCATACTTATTCAATGAGGTCACTCTTGGATCCTGACCATGATGCTAGTTTGAAATTGGCTTTTATATTGCGATGTTTTTTCTCTTGATGGTAGTTAAACCAACAAGTGTGGTAATTGAACTTTTCACCTCCAAGAATATCGGATTTTGGATTGTCTCCAATCACCAGCACTTTGTGTTTGTCTGGTTCCTCGATGGTTTGATGTACTTGTTGGAAAAAATCTTGATGCGGTTTAGACACACCCAGTTCTTCAGAAATGAAAATGTGTTCAAAGTATTGCTTCATTGAATGCTTTTCCAATCGACCGTGTTGTGCTTCTTTTAGTCCATTGGTAATAATAGCCAATCGATGGGTTTGTGACAGTTCTTTCAGTATATCTTCTGCGCCAGGAATCCATTCAGAGTAGTCGATAAGTAAGTGAAGATATTTTTCTGCTACTGCCGTGTAATCTGCTTTAGATCCTAGAGTTTCTAGAAATTCTTTAAACCGACCATAACGTAAATCGTGGGCATTGATCTTATGTTTCTCAAAATAATGCCAGTATTTGGCATTGATCTGATGATATGTGTTGTAGCTATCTGGCTTGTGAAAATCAAAAATCTCACTTAACTCTTGGAAAGCACGCTTAGATGTTTGGCTGAAATCCAGTAAGGTGTTATCTAAATCAAACAGTAACCAATCGTAGTCCTTAAACATCTTCCTAGCTTTTTATTTGTTTATCGAGGTAGGCAACAATCTCTTCTATTCTTGCGATGGGATTAATCCAGTGAATTTCTTCATCTTTTTTAAACCAGGTCAACTGTCGTTTGGCATAGCGTCGAGAATTGCGTTTGATTAGTTCGATGGCCTCTTCTTTGCTCATTTTTCCATCGAGAAAATCAAAAATTTCCTTGTAGCCGATGGTATCTAAAGCTTTCTCATCTTTGTGCGGTAATAAACTTTGAACTTCAGCGATAAGTTGATTTTCAATCATATCATCTACACGCTGATTGATTCGTTCATAAAGTAAGTCACGCTCCCAATTATAAGCCAGTTTAATCGTAGTGAAATTTCGTTGAAGCGGCGCAAGGCTTCTGTATGAGGAATAGGGTTTACCGGAGGCGTAACAAACTTCCAAAGCTCGCATTATTCTTCTGGGGTTGTCAAGGTCAACTTCAAGGAAATAAATGGGGTCTAATTTGCGCAATTCATCTCTTAAGGCTTGCAATCCTTTTTCTTTGTACAGTTTTAACGCATTCATACGCGCTTCTTTCGGAATTTCTGGGAATGGATCAATGCCGAATAAAACTGCGTTGATATATAAGCCCGATCCGCCAACCATTATGGCCACGTCCTTGTTTTCGAATATTTTATCTAAAACTTTCAACGCATCGAATTCAAAAGTGCCGGCATTGTAGTTTTCGTGAACATCAAGTACGTCAATAAAATGATGTTTAACTAGATTAAGTTCTTCTTCAGATGCTTTGGCTGTTCCTACGTCCATTCCTCTATAAAACTGACGAGAATCGGCAGAAATGATTTCAGTTTGATAATATTGTGCCAAGGCTATGGCCAAGGAAGTTTTTCCGGAGGCTGTTGGACCAATAATACTGAT
>JAFMKE010000076.1 GCA_017853115.1 Verrucomicrobiota bacterium | reverse complement strand
CTTTAATGGATCAAATCCAATTAAATTTTAATCCAACTACCCTTTTTTTACTCAATTGTATTCTTGGATTTATTTTGTTCGGGGTGTCTCTAGATCTCAAACGGGACGATTTCAATCGGATATTAAAAATGCCAAAAGAGGTTTTCGTCGGCCTAGCCGGTCAGATTTTCTTGCTTCCTCTGCTAACCGCTGCACTTATCTATTTGATAAAACCACAAGCGAGCATTGCTTTGGGTATGATACTCGTGGCGAGTTGCCCAGGAGGGAACTTATCCAATTTTATGACACATCATGCGAAGGGGAATACGGCGCTTTCGGTTACTTTAACGACATTGGCTACAACTCTAGCAATCTTCTTTACACCGATTAATTTTTATCTATGGGGCAATCTTCTTCCGGAAACGAGTGCGCTCATGCAAGAAATTGACATGCCTCTAGCCGGTATTATGTTCAATGTATTTTTACTTATTGCCTTTCCCCTGAGTATAGGTTTATTTGTATCACACCGCTACCCAGCTTGGGCGCAAAAGGCTAAAAAGCCGATGAAATATTTTTCTCTGTTATTTTTCTTACTTTTTGTGATCCTCGCATTAGCTGCGAATTTTACTTATTTCCTTCAATACATCCATGTCGTTTTTTTTATCGTCTTGTTGCATAATGCACTAGCCTTTGCAGGCGGATATAGCCTGGCATCCTTATTTAAAATAGATAAAGCAAATAAGCGAGCAATTACTTTGGAAGTGGGTTTGCAAAATTCGGGGTTGGGTCTAATCTTAATTTTCAATTTTTTTAATGGTCTAGGCGGCATGGCAATAATTACTGCTTTTTGGGGAATTTGGCACATCCTATCAGGTTATGCCCTAGCTCAATTCTGGAGTAGGCGATAATAGATTTTATCCGAGATTCGTTGCTTATACATGAAGTTAATGTGCGGCATTTTTCTACTGTCTTTTCAAATGCTTTGGGCAAGCAGTGTTTTCGAAAGTGATGCGTTGATTTTAGTGCTTAACGAAGACAGCACCTACCTGATGTATCCGAAAGAGAAAAGCCTCGCCTTGCGCTTCTCAGGAGAATCTATTCGGCGCAATGATAGCCTTATTTTCATTACGCATAGTTATGAAGATGAAAGTATTATTCTTGCTATCTACCAAATTTTTTCAACTCATTTAAACCTACTTTATAGTCAAGTGATATGGGAAACCATTCTTCCAGAAAATTTTTACATTCAAAAACGATTGCATTCTAATGGCGTGATCTATGAAGACTACTATTGGGATGACTATGCTAACGGCAGTTATATTTTGTATGCGTTTAGTCCTGAACAATGGATTCGTTCAATTGCTCATTATGCTCAAGGACAAAAGCATGGAAAAGAACTCATTTTTTTCAACAATGCCTATAGCGCTATTAAGGAGGAAAAGAATTATCGGAATGGTCTTTTATCGGGTAAATGTTATACCTACGAACCCGATGATGATACTTTTTTGCGAGTTAAAATTTCAGCTATTGCCGTGTACAAATCGGGGGAATTAAAGCGGTTTAAAACGCCTGCAACTCCACTAGTTTTTTATACAAGCCATTTTTAGCTAGAAGGCTAATGTGGTTGCCTTTCTCAACGACTTTCCCTTTGTCCATAACCACAATCTCGTCCGCATACTGTATGGTGGATAAGCGATGGGCGATGACAATTGAAGTGCGATTGCGCATCAATTTGTTTAGTGCTTCTTGCACCAATTTTTCCGATTCTGAATCCAAAGCGGAAGTGGCTTCATCTAAGATGAGTATCGGTGGATTCTTTAAGATGGCTCGTGCAATAGTTAATCGTTGTCGCTGGCCGCCGCTTAGATTCATTCCTCTATCCCCAATTATTGTGTCATATCCTTTAGGCATTTGCATGATAAAATCATGCGCATTCGCAATTTTAGCCGCTTCTATAATATCGGCTTGTTTGGCGTCGACGCCAAAAGCAATGTTTTGACGAATTGTATCATTAAACAATAAAGCTTCTTGCGTAACTACACCCATCAAGGCACGAAGATCATTTTTCTTGTACTTACGAATATCCTGACCATCTACTGTAATCTGACCCTCGAGCACATCATAAAATCGGGGAAGTAAATCCGCTAGCGTGGATTTACCAGCCCCTGATGGCCCAACTAAGGCAATCATATCGCCCTTTTTTACTTTTAAACTGAAATCATCGATGACATTTTCGTTATCGTAATTTTTATACGAAAAGGATACGTTTTCAAAGGCGATTTCATTGGTAAAAGATTTTATCTCCTGCGCATTTTCTTCTTCTTTTATTTGATCTTTCGCTAGAAGAATCTTGTCAATACGCTGCATCGCACCTAATCCTTTTTGAAGTGTATAGAATGCGCCGGAAAAGCTCTTTGCTGGTGCAATCAGCGATGCGAACATCAACAGATAAACAATAAAAACGGAATCTTTAACATTACCGGAAAGTACTTCATTCCCTCCAAACCATACGATGCTTGAGAAAACTGCAATGGATAAGAATTCTGTCAATGGAGAGGATAAGAACCGCTTACGTAGCACTTTGTTCATCAAATGAAAGAACTTGTTACTCTCCTTGTCAAATTGAAGCATTCGATACTTTTCGGCTGTAAAGGCTTTCACAATTCGAATACCCGTTATCGTTTCATCATATAGCGAAGCAATTTGCCCCAATTGCTGCTGTCCTTGGAAAGAAGGCTTTTTTAAGGATTTTCCCAAGGCACCAATAAGAAAGGCAATGACTAGAATTAAGAGAAAAACGAATAAGGTCAACTTGTAGCTTATCGCGAAAAGCACGACCAAGGAAACTAGAATGGTTAGTGGTTCTTTAACTAAAACTTCCAAAATATTTAAAACACCATGCTCCACTTCAATTACATCAGCAGTTAAGGAACTAACTAGGTCGCCTTTTTTACTCTTGTTGTAGTACGACAAGGGCAAATTCAATATTTTGTTATTTAACTTGATGCGAATGTCTCTAACTATACCATTCCGAATAGGGGCTAAAAAGTATTGAGCTAAAAAGCGAAAGAGGTTTTTTAGAAAGAAGATGACTGTGATCAGTATGGCCAGAAAAATTAGACCGGCCTCTTTGCTGTTGTATTGATTAATCTGTTGCGTTACAATATAATTCAGATAATCTTTTAAAGCATCAATGGAAAAGGCAAATTTCGGCAAGGTATCTACTCCTTTGTCAGGGTGAAAGATGATATCTAAAAAGGGCATGACCACCGTTAATGAGAATACGCTAAACACAACGTAGAACACATTAAAGAGGACATTCAAACTGATGAGTCCCTTATAGTGCTTTAGGTACTTTGTAAACGCGGTAATTTCTCTCATTGCTGCTGTAAAGATATTTATATTTCACTTTGTTTACATTGCAACGTATTTTTGCACAGAAGATTTTAGGGGTATGGAAAGTAGACGGCAACACAAAATGGCTTCTTTATTGAAGCAAACACTGGGAGATATTTTTTTAAGAGATATTCGTTCCCATATCGGCAGTGGGGTTTTGGTGAGTATTACACAAGTTCGAACAAGCCCAGATTTGGCCATAGCAAGATTTTACTTAAGTGTTTTTGGTAGTGATGAACCTCAGCTTATCGTTGATATGCTAAACACTACAGCCTATGAATGGCGCAGAAAGTTGGGAACAGAATTGAAAAATCATTTACGCAAAGTACCTGAAATCGAATTTTTCTTAGACGATACCATGGAGTATGCCCAAAAAATGAATGAGCTACTAAACAAGCTTAACGACGAAAGTAAAGACTGATGCGCACTGCTTTCACCATAGCCTTACGTTATCTATTCTCGGCTAAAAGTACCAATGCCATTAATATCATATCGTATATTTCTATGATTGGCATGGGACTTGGCGCCATGGTCTTGGTCGTACTTCTTTCTGTATTCAATGGTTTCGAAGATTTAGTGGTTAAATTGCAAGGAAGTTTTTATGCAGATGTCGAAATAAATAAAAATACAGGTAAGGTTTTCGAAGCCGACGAGGCCTTTATACATCAGTTAGACAATATAGAAGGTATTGAAGCCTATGCGCTTGTGCTAGAAGAAAACGCCTATGTTCGTTTTGACGGCAAATCGGTCATCGCAAAGGTAAGAGCCTATGATGAGCATTTTTACCAAGTAAATACCATTTCCGATTACATGATTTATGGCGATTCTCAACTTCAGGAAGAGGAGCAGCAATATGCCCTCCTTGGGGCAGGCGTTTACTTCAGTATTGATGCAAGCAGTATTGAACCGATATCTATAGCTATTCCGAAAAAGGGAAAGACGAATGCAATAACTGCAGCACAACTATTTAATACAGCGCAAATATTACCTGGTGGGGTTTTTGGGATTCAAAATGAATTTGACAATTCATACATTATCACGTCCTTAGATTTTTTGAGAAAACTTCAAGGATTTACGAACGAAGTATCAAGTATTGAAGTGAAGATGGCTCATGGTTATGATGAGGACGATCTTGCAGCAGCTATTCTTGAACAATTAGGCCCTGAGTATACAACTACCACTCGAGTGCAGCAAAATAAATCGTTGTACAAAGCCATGCAGGCCGAGAAGTATGCGATGATTGCTATACTATTTTTTGTTTTGTTGATTATTTCTTTCACTATTGTGGGAGCGCTTTCCATGCTGGCAATGGAAAAGAAACTAGATATTTCAATTCTGAAAGCTATGGGTGCAACGGATGGATTTATCTATCGTGTGTTTTTGTTTCAGGGTATTATTGGCTCGTTGATTGGCGCAAGTGTTGGCGCTATATTGGGTGTACTGATTGTAACTGCGCAACAAATTTTTGGTATCGTGAGTTTAGGCGGTAATGGCGGGTTTGTTATAGAAGCCTACCCCGTTAAGCTGGAAAGTATGGACGTTCTATTAGCTTTTGCACTTATTGCCTTGATAAGCTTCTTAGCATCCTGGTTGCCTGCATCACGTGCAGCGAAAGGCAACATGCTCTTCGTGAAATACTAAGAAAAGAAAGTAGAATTTTATTAAAAATTAGGACAAGCCGTAATCGTACTGGTTCTTTTTTCCCAGCCACCTACATAAGTCAATCCAACTTCAAATCCACCTCGTGAGAAGGTTGCATTTGTAAATTGCGAGATGTTGATGTCGTAGGCAATACCCAAATCTAGTCCATGGAAATCAATACCGGTAAGTAAGGAAATCGATTCGCTGTTGATACCATTTGCATTTTGCGGATTAAGTCCACCAACTAAACGATACAAGGCCCCAAAACGGAATGAGTTACCACTTGGCGCTCTCTCCTCAAAAATGTAACGGATGTCGGTTCCCAGCAAAGCTTCTAAATTTTGACCTTGCATTTGGAATAAAAACTTAGGAAGTAAATCGAATTGTTTCGCAACAGGGAAATTTACCCCAGAATGAATTGAGTAACGAATCGGCAATTTCGCTTCTTCTATCCCCAAAGACTCGTTCGGTTGGTTCACGTGCTGTGCACTAAAGCCAGCATATGCGGTCGTTCGCTTATCCTTCCCTCGCATGTAATACAAAATCCCAGCGCTCGCATCGAAGAAGGTGAAGTTTTGATTCAACTGTGCCAAGTAAGCCGGATTATCTTGAATAATCGTAGGATCGTAATTGATTCCATTCCATTGATTACCGAATCGTAAATTAGCCAAGCTAAAGCTGCGCTGTATCATGTCTGCCTGAATACCTAATGCCAAGTAATGACGACCCCACTGGTCAAGGTTTTGCATGTAATTGATAGCTAAGCCCGCTCTTGTCGTTCCAAAATTCGAATCCGCGGCCTTGTCATTCAGCATTTCCAGGCCTATACCTAAAGCATTTTTCTTAATGGGTATGCGGAAATCAAATGCAGCAGTCATGGTACGGAATTGACTCGTAGATTCGTCTCTTAAAATCTCTCCCCACTGACTTCTGTACAAAAAAGCAGCACGGTAATTACCATTCATAACACCCGTTAAAGCAGGGTTTAGCTGCAATGGCGCCTTGTAAAATTGTGAAAGGTGCGGGTCCTGCGCCTGTGCTAAAGTGAATAGCACTACCATACATAACAGCGTAGCGATTTTTTTCATAAGAAAACGAATTTACAAAAAACGATATTAATTAGGTACGAATAAGAAAAAATTGTGCATTGAAATTAACGGGAGCTCACCTGAATTTTATTGTCCTTATTTTCTCAATCCCTCCTTAATGTCTAAAATGATAGCTATTTTTGCGCTGAAATTAATCGAAAAAAGATGTACAGAACACAGAATTGCGGGGAGTTGAGGTTGGCGCATGTCGGGAAGGAAGTGAGCCTGGCTGGCTGGATGCACAAGTCAAGAGATTTAGGTGGAATGACCTTTATCGACTTGCGTGATCGCTATGGTAAAACGCAGTTGGTTTTCAATATGGAAACGGATAAAGAATTATGTGGTTCTGCCCGTAAATTGGGTCGTGAAAGTGTAGTGCAAGTGCAAGGAATCGTTCGTGAAAGAAGTAGCAAAAATAATCAGATGCTAACGGGTGATATCGAAATCGAAGTGAAAGAACTTAAGGTGCTAAATAGTGCAAAAACACCCCCTTTCACCCTGGAAGATGATACGGATGGTGGAGAGGAATTGCGCATGAAATATCGCTACCTCGACATCCGCCGGGATAAAGTGAAAAATAATTTGATTTTTAGGCATCAAGTAGCGCTTGAGGTGCGCAAATATTTGAGTGACCTAGATTTTATTGAAGTGGAAACGCCTTACTTGATAAAATCGACTCCCGAAGGAGCCCGAGATTTTATCGTGCCTTCACGCATGAATCAGGGTATGTTTTATGCCTTACCACAATCGCCGCAGACCTTCAAACAGTTGTTGATGGTTGCCGGAATGGATAAGTACTTTCAAATTGTGAAGTGTTTCCGTGATGAAGATTTACGTGCCGATCGGCAACCGGAGTTTACCCAAATCGACTGTGAAATGTCATTCATTGAGCAAGAAGACATTCTAAATGTATTTGAAGGATTAACTCGTCATTTATTGAAAACGCTTAAAGGCGCAGACGTGGAAGATTTTCCTCGAATGACATACGATGAGGCTATGAAGCGTTTTGGCAACGACAAGCCGGATATTCGCTTCGGAATGGAATTCGGCGAACTCAACGATGTTACTCAACACAAAGATTTTGGTGTTTTCAATTCGGCAGAGTTAGTTGTCGGTATTGCGGTACCTGCTGGAAATCAATATTCGCGTAAGGAAATTGATCAGCTGATTGACTGGGTAAAACGCCCTCAAATTGGCGCCCTGGGTATGGTGTATGTTCGTTGTAATGATGACGGAACATACAAGTCCTCTGTAGATAAATTTTATGATCAAGATGACTTAGCTCAATGGGCTGAGCGCACGGGGGCAAAGCCGGGTGATTTGATTTGTGTTCTTTCAGGTGTGAAAAATAAGGTTCGAGCGCAATTAAGTGCCTTGCGCATGGAGATGGGAGAGCGTTTAGGTTTGAGAAAACCAGATGAGTTTGCTCCATTGTGGGTATTGGACTTTCCACTACTGGAATGGGATGAGGAAACAGAAAGATACCATGCGATGCACCATCCTTTTACATCACCGAAGACTGAAGATATGGCCAAATTGGATACTGATCCGGGTGCAGTTAGAGCGAATGCCTACGATTTGGTTTTAAATGGTAATGAAATCGGTGGTGGTTCAATAAGAATTCACGATAAGCAAATGCAGGCCTTGATGTTTAAACATTTGGGTTTTACTCCCGAAGAAGCTAAAGACCAGTTTGGATTTTTAATGGATGCTTTCGAATATGGAGCTCCCCCTCACGGAGGCTTAGCGTTTGGATTGGACCGTTTGGTTGCTATCTTGGGTGGACAGGAATCTATCCGCGACTTTATTGCCTTCCCGAAAAACAATGCAGGACGGGATGTGATGATTGATTCACCGAGTCTGATTAATCCCGAGCAGTTGAAGGAATTAGGGATTGATTTGAAGTAGTCGTCTATATAGAGCTTCTAAAATCATCATTCGTTAATCGATATTCGATATTGTATTAAATGTGTCTTCTGTTGTTCTGGATGATTTGTTATTTAACAATACCTTGTTCATATCTGAAAACAAAAAGGCTGTAAATAATTTTTAGCTTTGCTAAGTTATGACACCGACCATTATTCTTGTTACTATTTTGGGCTACTTCCTCTTTTTAATGGGGATTGCTCATTTCACCAAGGGTAATGCGGATAATGCGGCATTTTTTTCTGGCAATAAAAATTCGAAGTGGTACCTCGTTGCTTTCGGTATGATTGGCGCTTCCTTATCGGGGGTTACTTTTTTGAGTGTTCCCGGGCAAGTTGGCTCAAACAGTTTCGCATACATGCAAATGGTCATAGGCTACTTGTTGGGTTATGCCTTTATCGCTTTGGTGCTTATTCCAATGTATTATAAGCTCAACCTCGTATCTATTTATCAATATTTGGAAACGCGTTTTGGCACTCGCGCCCATCGCACAGGTTCTGCGTTTTTTCTTTTGAGTCGCATTGTTGGGGCTTCTTTCCGTTTGTTTTTAGTAGCCGGCGTTTTGCATTATTTCTTGTTTGCGTATTATGAGATTCCCTTTATTCTAAC
>JAFMKE010000075.1 GCA_017853115.1 Verrucomicrobiota bacterium | reverse complement strand
ATCTCTGGGATAACCGGATCTAATCGATTTTTAACTTTTTGGTGTTCGTCCATGTAGCCTTATAATTCACCAAAGTTAAAATAAAATACAAATAGCACCTAAGCTTCTAAGTATTCTTGGTAATTAACTTAAAACCTTGGCCATGGATATTGACTATTTCTAGTTGTTCGTCATCTTTTAAGTATTTTCGAAGTTTCGTAATGTAAACATCCATACTTCTTCCTGTAAAATAATTGTCATTACCCCAAATTGATTTCAAGGCAACATCCCGGTCAACAATTTTATTTATATTATGGGCTAACAACTTCAGTAGTTCGGCTTCTTTTGTGGTTAGCTTGGTAATTGTATCTCCAAGTTTTAAAGATCGTTCATTGTCGATGTAAGTATAATTACCAATAGTGAATTCATCTTGTTGATCACTTGGTAGCATCGCACTATTCACTCGACGCATAACCGCATCAATGCGGAGTTGAAGCTCTTCAAAACTAAATGGCTTGGTTATATAGTCGTCTGCACCTAGTTTGAAGCCCTCTAATTTATCTTCTTTCATCGACTTAGCTGTGAGAAATATAATAGGCATTTGCGGCGCAACTTTTTTGATTTCCTTTGCGAGCGTAAAACCATCTTTCAAGGGCATCATGACATCCAAAATACAAATGTCGAAATCATCCTTGTTGAATGCTTTCCAAGCTTGCTCTCCATCTGTGTAGAGCTCAACATAGTTGTTCTCCATTTCAAGAGAGTCTTTTAAAACAGTTCCCAAATTAGGGTCATCCTCGGCAAGTAAGATATTGTTTTTGTGCTCTTTCATATACTGATTTTATTTGTTAGTGGTAATTTAACGAGAAAGCTTGTGTACTTATTGAGTTCAGATTTAACACTAATTTCCCCTTTGTGCGCCTCAACGATGGTTTTGACATAACTTAAGCCCAAGCCAAAGCCTTTCACATTATGAATATTTCCAGTTGAAACGCGATAGAATTTAGTGAAAATTTTCTTTTGATCAGCACTTGACATCCCGATACCGTTATCCGTAATTTCAACACATAACGAGTCTTTTTGGACAAAAGTGCTAAGTGTAATCTCGAGGGGAACTTCACGCCTGTATTTTATGGCATTATCGAGAAGATTAGAAAATACGGAAATGATATGTCCCTGGTCTGCTCTAAGATCTGAGCGAGAAGCTTCAAAGGAGGTACTTACACTGGCATTCGCATCATCGAATCGTAGTTTAAACTCTGTCAGTAAATCGCGCAATACGACGTGCACATCTACAACCTCTTTACTTAACTTCAAATTTTCTTTATCTAACTGCGCAATTTGCAAGACCCGCTCGATATGCGTGCCGAGGCGTTTGTTTTCAACCCCAATGATGTTGTTGTAATTCTCTACTTTGGCCGCATCCTCTCGCACACGTTCCTTATTCAGCATTTGATTGGCCAAAGAAATAGTTGCAACGGGTGTTTTCAGCTCATGGGTCATATTGTTGATGAAATCAGTTTTCAAGGCTGACAATTTCTTCTGTTTGAGTATAATGTATATACTGGCGCCGAACGAAGCCGCTATGAGTAAAATAAACAAGAATGAAGAACTAAGCAATTTACTATTGGATTGAAGTAAAAAACTTCTCTTCTTGGGAAAGTCAACCAATAAAATGGCATGTTCTCCGGAAAAGGGACTAGGATGTATCGATGTGCTATACGCTTGATGCTGAGCAGATAAAGGTTTTTTATCGAAAGAACTGAATAGCGGCCTAAAGCTATATCCGTCAAGCAGGGCGAACTCGAATGGCGTGTTAATTTCCATTCTATCCAATTCGTACTGCAAGTAATTAAAGATTTGTGCGGAATCAAAACTTGGTTTTGCGGCATTCCCGTAAAGAAAGCGCATGGTCATGTCTTCGATAAGATTGTTATAGCCATTTAGAAGTCCACCAGTCAACTCGCTTTCAATTTCCGGGCCGAGATTGGCTAATTTTACTAAGCTATCGATTTCGTTAAAGCTGGAGCCTGAAAAGGAGTACAATTCGCCTGCTTTATCTATATCTAATACGATTTGTCCATTGAGATATTGGAGGCTTAAGCCGCAATTGCCATTTATGCTTTGTACTTGCTCATAAATCGTTTCCAAGTTCGGCCGGCTCAGGGTTTGATACGCTTGTTGTTCCTCTATCTTAATAGCTACGCGAACAAGAGCTTCATTAATGTATTGATTGAAAATTTGGCTTTGAATAACCAGTCCGCGCTTGATATATATCGACTGCACATAAACCAAGCCCATAAGCGCTATACTTAGTACGCCAATTATAGCTGTGATATGCCACTTTTTCACCGCTCAAATATAGTGGAGAAACTTGGTACGTGACCGTACTTAACAGAATTTAACCCAAGCTCGGTAAGAAAGGAAAATCAGTCCGTTGTATGCATCAGAATAATACATATTGTTGATGGGTTTCGAATAATATTAATTAAATTGTGATTCGCAGGATAGCTACCTAAGCTGATTAAGTTTATTTAAAAAAATACTAATATTAATGCAGAAATTTTTAGTCTTAATTCTTTTGATCATTTCCTCTCAAGGATATTCACAACCCAACAATGGAGCGATAAAAACAAAAGACGGTTTTTTACTTTATTTCAATGACGGACAGAATAGTCACACATTAAATTTGATAGGCGATGTTGATATTAGTAATTTCCCATATATAAGAAAAGACTCGGAGTGGTTTCAGTTTTACATTGCCAACAAATCCGATTTTGAAATGAGTAGCGGGTCAACGTTGGAAAATTATATGTGGTGGGAGTTAGACTACTTTGAAGAGCAGTTGGGACAAGAACTTCAGTTTGAGCGTAAAGCATGTGTGATAGGGGATCTAAGCGCAAATTTTTGGCATTTCAATCATCCCGCAGTTTCAATTCAAGATATGGCAACTGCTGTAAAAGCCACTTACTTTTTAGATGCAGTGCATGAGGGACTTATATATCGATTTTCATATGCTTCGATTAGCGGAGACGATGAGCAGGCATTTCAAGTTTTAAGCGAAATTGCTCGTAATCTAAATTTTTATGAAAATGGTATTGACTTAGAGAAGCTTCAGCAGCGTGTAATGGAGGGGAAAGGCTATTAGTCATGGATTTATGCTAAGTTAAACTGTGATTTGAAAATATTTTTAATAAAACTGAACGAATGGATACTATCTTTTGGATTTGTGTTAAAATCATGCAAATCATGAGCGATATGCTTGGTATAACTTACCAGCAGTTAAATGTTATACTTTTTGTAATTCTTCATCCAGCCATCACCATATTTTTGTTTTTCAAGCTTCGAAAGTATAAACGACTTTGTAAAGAACAACAATCCAGTGAATCTGTGCGGAGTTAAGGAAACAAAAACGAATGCTATTACGTTAAGAAGAATAGGGAAGTTGAAGCGTGAAATAATTTTTTATAAAAGCATTCATTTTTCAGTGTAATACCCTAAAGCTATGGTGTTTATGTTGTACCTTAGGCAACTAAATAATACATTTCAAATAACCCCTTATTTTAATATAAATTGGAAGAAATTTTATCTGCTTTATTGGTTTTTGGTTTTTCAACAGTGAAATTCCTGACAGGTATTGCGGCATCCTTGGGTTTTCAGCAAGGGCTTATTCCAAGTTATATTAGTACGGTTGGAGGTGGTATTCTTGGTGTTTTCGTTTTTACTTTTTTTGGCGAATTTGTCAATCATTGGTACAAGCGATTCTTTCCAAATAAGGAAAAGCGCATTTTTACGGGATGGAATCGTTTTGTGGTTAAATTACGAAGGAGTTTTGGTTTACCAGGTATTGCTATGTTAACGCCCTTATTGAGTATTCCCGTTGGTATTTTTCTATCCTTATCATTGACCAAAAACAAATGGAGGATTAGCTTGTTCATGTTAATTTCCTTTACCATTTGGTCGACTATAATTTTTGTTCCTTATTACTGGTTTGGTATTAATATTCAGGAACTCGTTAAAGCTTGGTTTTAATACATGAATAATAATCTTACTTCGAATTCTCCTCAGAAATCGCAACAATTACGACCGTTAATTATTTCTCTAATCTTGGTTGGAGGTATATTACTGGGTTATTTTATAGGTCGGAATATGTCTGACAAGACACCCGTCTTTCAAGAATATCAATACAATAAAATTGATGATGTATTGGATTACCTTGAACAAAACTACGTGGATTCGATCGATAGAAATGATTTAGAAAATAAGGCTATCGAAGAATTATTGGTTGATTTAGATCCACATTCCTATTATATACCAGCGGAGGAAACGCAAAGTGTTGAGGAAGATATGCAGGGTAATTTTGAAGGAATCGGTGTACAGTTTAGAATTTTAAAAGATACGATTAACATCGAAAATACTATAGAAGGAGGACCATCAGAAAAAGCTGGTGTAATGGGTGGCGATAAGATTATTGCTGTGGAAGATTCGATTGTAGCTGGTGTTGGCATAACCAATAGTGATGTGATGAAACTATTGAAAGGACCCAAAGGTACCCAAGTTACTATCACTATTTGGCGAAGTGGTAAAGAAATTCCTTTTACCATTACGCGGGATAAAATTCCTTTGTTTAGTGTAGATGCTGCCTACATGTTGGATGAAGTAAATGGATATATTAAAGTGAATCGGTTTGCTGCCACAACCTACGAAGAGTTTATGGCAGGTGTGAGTTTTTTAAAAGATCAAGGGATGCAGAATCTTATTTTAGATTTGAGAGGCAATCCGGGTGGCTACCTCCAAGCTGCGGTTGAAATGGTTGATGAATTCTTGGAAGACCGAAAACTTGTCGTTTATACCGAAGGACTTCATCAAGCGAAATATGAATATAAAACTTCCAGAAATGGGATCTTTGAAAAAGGCAAGCTGGTAGTTTTGATTGATCAAAATTCGGCTTCAGCAAGTGAGATTATGGCTGGTGCAATTCAGGATTGGGATAGAGGAACTATCATAGGACGAAGAAGTTATGGTAAAGGCTTGGTCCAAAATCAACATGCTTTTCCAGATAATTCGGCCTTGCGATTGACTGTGGCAAGATATTACACCCCTTCAGGTCGAAGTATTCAAAAGCCTTATGAAGATTTAGATGCCTATTACAAAGAGGTGGACGAGCGATTTAATAATGGGGAGTTATTGGGTACTGATTCAACGAATCATCAAAACGATTCTTTGGTATACTACACCTTAGTGGAAAAGCGGCCTGTTTATGCTGGCGGTGGAATTGCACCTGACATCTTCATGCCTTTAGATACTACTTACGTGAATTTTTATGTTGCTGTGCTCAGACAGTACATTACACCGTTTTTGCATACTTACATGTTACAAGAGAAGAGCTCATTTGCTAACTATACGGAGGATAGATTCATCAAACAATATCAAATATCTGATGAATTACGAATAGCTTTTGAAGCCTATGCTTCTCAAGAGGGTTTCAAAGGAGAGTTTTCCGAAGATCAAGTATATCTGTCTGGACTAAAACTTCTGATTAAAGCGAATTTAGCTCGACTATTATTTGACAGAGAAAGTTTTTATAAAGTAGTAAATAGTGAATCGCCAATTATTGATAAAGCGCTGCAAGTCTTAATGCAAGATTAAGAATTTTTCGAGTCTTTTGTTGCAGTTCTTTGCTGCTCGCGCATGCCTTTTTCGAAACATTTACGACATCTTGGTTCGTAACTTTCTTTTTCACCGAGAAGGACGGTTTGCTCATCAGAAATTTTACGAAAAGAATGAACGGCAATATCACCACACGGCACACAAATCGCGTGTACTTTTGTAATATAGTCCGCTATACTCAACAAATAAGGCATCGGTCCAAAAGGCTTTCCCAAAAAGTCCATGTCCAATCCGGCGATAATAACCCGTGTACCTCGTTTGGCAAGTTTCTCACAAACGCTTACCAATTCCTTGTCGAAAAACTGTGCTTCGTCTATACCCACAACTTCTACATCGTTTGCTAGCAGTAAGATGTTCTCTGAGTGGCTAACGGGTGTGCTACGAATGCTATTTTGGTCGTGGGAAACCACTTCATTCTCATCATATCGAACATCAATTGCAGGCTTGAAAATTTCTACCTTTTTATTGGCAATAATGGCACGCTTTAATCGTCTAATCAGCTCCTCAGTTTTTCCTGAGAACATCGATCCGCATACTACTTCAATCCAGCCCTTTTGTTCTTTATTAACGCTTGGTTCGATAAACATTGCCATAAAAATACAAGCTATTCTAGGAAATTGCTTTCTTTGAATAAAATTTTTTCATTTATTTTCGTTCTTGCTAAAACATGGGGTATGTCACAAGAAAAAATTAAGGTTTTACTGGATAAAATAAATCTTCTCGTGAATGTCTTTATGAAGGATGGCATGGAAAAAGTATCCATTTTGGAGAAAGATTTACTTACCGAACAAGTTCAGGAGCTATTGCGCGAAGTTCAATCCTTAGCACTTAAAGAATCCAGTGTTGAGCACATAACGTCGAATGAAGATCTAGAAGTAAGTGAACCTGACAAGCAAGTTGAAGTAAAGAAAGGGACAGAAGAAAAAGCCCTTGAATCGAATAACGCAGAACTTGACACCGATGAAAAGAATGTCGAGGAAAGTAAAGAATATAGTTCGAACAAACCTCAACGCAGTATCAAAGAAGTTATAGACTTAAATAAAAGTTTTATTCTGAAAGCAGAGTTATTTGCTAATGATCACAGTTCATATAATAATTTTATTCAGTCTTTAGAAAAACTGGAATCCGAAAAAGCTTCATTCGCATTGCTTGATGCAAAAAAGCAAGAAATGAATTGGGATGAGGAGGATAAAGCATACCAGCTGTTATCACGTGCAATCGAAAAACGATTCTTACCCCTATTACAACAGTAAATGAAAAAGCTCGTAAAGAAGATATTTGAGCTGTTTGACGATAGTTTGTTTCGATGGATCGTCAAATGGGCGTACCCCCAGTATAAACGTCCGAGAAAGGGCTATCAGCCGAATTACAAAATTCTTATTACATACTTTATTGCGCAGAAATTATTGAGAATCAATGGTAATGTACCTTGGCCTGTGCATTTCACTTCAAAAGTTATTGGTGCCGAATACATAGAAAAGGGTATCTGTTGTGATCCAGGAGATAATATCGGAATTTATATTAATGCTTATGGAGGTATAAAATTGGGGAATAATGTCAATATTGGTCAAAATACTGTTTTAACGAGTACTAATCACTATAAATATGATCACAGAAAACTATCTCATACTAAAGGAATCACTATAGGTGATAATGTTTGGATCGGGGCGAATTGTAGCATTGTGGCTGGAAGTAAAATAGGAGATAATGTGACTATAGGCGCTGGTTGTGTGATTCGGGGTGAAGTGCCTGGCAATACTACGGTGATTCAAGGGGAGGGGAGTTTACAAATTATCCCGAAAACCAAAGACTATGAATGGGATTGCACCAAAGACGACTTGCTATGATTAAGCAAATGCTACAATCCAGTTTTCTTCGTCTATCTTCTGTTGTATTTATTGGCAATCTAGCCGCACAATTTCTCATCTTTCTAGCTTACGCTTTGTTTGCCCGATTTTTCGAGATGATAGACATTGGAATTTACACGGTGTTTATTTCACTTTCGATTTTACTCGCTGTTCCCTCTACAGGAAGATATGAACTAGCTATCATGTTGCCGAAGCAAAATAAAGAAGCACAAGGCCTTTTGAAACTCGCTTTAAGTTTATCTGCTGTATTTAGCTTGCTTGTCTGGTTTTTACTTTACTCAATACCCTTGCAGACCTACATTTCTCGCTTGGCAAAAATTGAAGAGCTTATTCTTTGGTTGCCTGCTGGAGTTTTTCTAATGGCGAGTTTCCAGAGTTTTATTATCTACCACAATAGCAAAGGCGAGTTTAAGCTTAATGCTTTCATGAAGACTGTTCAAGCTGCTTTGATGCTTGGATTGAGTTTTGTTTACACTTATTTTTTTGCCTTTTCAAGTTACACCTTAGTTATTGCTTGGATTACTAGTCAGGCTGTAGTCAACATACTATATACTATACTACTGTTTACTGAGAGTATTAAACATAGCTTTGAAGATTTGAAGCAGCTGATGCTCGAATATAAGCGTTACCCAATAGTCTCACTACCGAGCAATTTTGTAAACACTTTTTCTATAGAATTACCCAATTATTTTATTCCTGCCTTTTGGGGGGCTGGTGTGCAAACTTTGTATGCATATGGTGCAAGAGTTGCAGGAATGCCTCGAAACTTTATTGGATCAGCAATAGGCGATGTATTTTTTAAACGTTCGAGTGATTTGGCTGTTGATGAGCCTCAAAACCTTGTGAAGCACCTGCGAAAAGTTAGTCTCTTACTAATTGGATTTTCATCGCTTATTTATATAGCCGGAATCTTGCTAGCAGATATTTTATTTCCTTTGGTTTTTGGTGCGGATTACATTGATGCGGTTCCCTATTTTCGATGGTTAGCGCTCGCTTCGATTTTTCTATTTGTACAATCACCAATTAGTACTATCAGTGATGTTATCAATCGGCTAGATGCGCCGTTAATTTTTAATCTAGTGTCTATCCTTATAAAAACAGGCGTATTAGTGTGGTCAGGCTATCGATTAGCAAACCCTGTTCATATGGTTATGCTTTATTCGATAAGCACGGCGTTATTAGCCCTGTTTTGGATAGTTTATCTACAATATTTAACGAAGAAAGAGATTACAAATTCGGACGAATAATTACTTCGTTGATGGCCACTCGCTTTGGTTTGCTTAGCACATCGAGAATCGCTTCCGCAATATCTTC
>JAFMKE010000074.1 GCA_017853115.1 Verrucomicrobiota bacterium | reverse complement strand
GAATAATAGAGCCCTCTTAACACTACCTGAAGAGGTCGGTTGTATGGAAGTGTTATTTAATACCTCCAATAATTCACTTGCATTTTCCGCCCTAACAGTTGCTTTTTTAACTAAACAGCGTTTAACAATGCCTAAATAGGGCTCTGGAATTTGCTTATAACCATGAATAGGCTCCTTGTCGATTATATTGGAATAGATAATCTCTGGAGCTGTGCTGTCCCCTCTTTTACCAAAAGGTGATTTACCGACAAAGTATTCATATAGCATACAACCCAAAGCCCAAAGGTCCGTATTAGTCTGAAGATGACCGCCTAAACCAAATTTGTGCATATTTAATTGCTCAGGCGACATGTATTCTATACTACCTAAATAGCCCGTAGTAGTATTAGTAATTGTATCTGTCGAAAGTGTTTTACTTATGCCAAAGTCACAGATTTTAGGTATTAGTTTACCATTCTCCTTGTTCAGGAGAATATTTGCTGGTTTTAGGTCTCGATGTATAATAGCAGGTGTGCGAGAATGGAGATACTTCAAGCCCTCTAAAATTCCAATGACGATATCCTTAAACTCATCATCGTTTACTTTGATGTCACCATTTAGTATTTGTCCGAAATGTCCACTATCGGCATATTCCATTACACCATATTCTTCTTCTTGAATTTGATTAAAGTGGTCTTTGTAAGAATTTTTGAAACAATTAAAATACCGAATAACGTTTGGATGATTTAGGTGGATACATTTCCGGATTTCCTGGATTACCGACCCTTTGTTTGAGTTGGCTTTTATCTCATACCTTTTGAGTGCCACAGTCATATTTAAATTAAGATCTGTAGCCTTGTAAACGGTAGAGAAGCCACCATGTCCTATTTGGTCTTTTTTTGGATCAAATTCATATTGAGAATGTAGAATCATATTGATTTACCTCGTTAAAAAAGTAATGAAAATAATATTTTACAAAGAAAAAGTCATCTAATGTTATTTTTCCTAAAAAATTTATCGAACACATAATTTTATCTATCGGTTAAGTTATTGCAGAAATTAGTATTAGAACCAAGGCAAGAATTCATCCAAAATAGTTAAAAAAACTACTATGCATACTAGTATTAAATGAAACACGCCGACCATCACCATATTTAGTACCAATCGATTCTTAAATTTTCTATCTAACAATAGTTTAACCAAAAAACTAAGGAAAATCGCGATTGAAGTAAAAACCAACAACCCAATTAATCTAGCCTTAGGTGTTATAAAAACACCTTCTAAAAAAGATAAACGAAGTTCCTCGGAGGTTTCCGTTAAAAATTCATTCAATAGATATTGTTTAAAAATAAATGCTTCAATAAAAACAGTTAAGAAAAATGGCCAGTTTGCCTTTCTTGAGTTTTTCACTTCGATTGAATTTAATATTAATTCTATCAATTCATTTTCATCTTGTACCCGATGCTTTGCTTTTTTAACTAAACAACGCTGAATAAAAGTTAGATAGGGCTCATTAATGCTTTTGTAGCCATGAATCGGCTCCTTTTCGATTATTTTGGAATAAATGATTTCTGGACCGGTTTTTTGGCTTCTTTTGCCAAATGGCGATTCGCCCACAAAGTATTCATACAAGATACAACCCAAAGCCCAAAGGTCTGTATTTGTTTGAAGGCGACCATCTACGCCAAACTTTTGCATATTTAATTGCTCAGGTGACATATACTCTATACTACCTAAATAGCCCGTTGTAGTAGTTGTTCTAGTATCTGTAGAAAGCATTTTGCTGATACCAAAATCACAGATTTTTGGTATTAGTTTGCTATTCTCTTTGGTGAGCAGAATATTGGCAGGTTTCAGGTCTCGATGAATGATTGAAGGCGAGCGTGAGTGGAGATATTTTAAACCTTCTAAAATTCCCTTGATAATATCTTTAAACTCGTCATCGCTTACTTTTATTTCACCGCTTAGAATCTGTCCAAAGTCACCACTATTTGCGTATTCCATTACGCCATATTCTACTTCTTGGGTTTGTCCAAATTCATTAGAATACTTATCCTTAAAGCAGTTATAATATCTTATAATATTTGGATGACTAAGTTGTATACACTTATTAATTTCATTTATAACAGATCCTTTTGAGGAGGAGTCTTTCCGAACAAACCTTTTTATAGCGACATTCATGTTGAATTTAGTATCTACAGCTTTATATACCGTAGAGAAGCCTCCTTGACCTATTAGGTCTTTGTTCGGGTCAAATTCATATTGAGATTGAAGAATCATGCAGGTTTGATAATATTTTTTATTTTACTAATAATTTTACAGAACAAAGAACTCTTCGTTGAATTGGGTGGTACGTCCAGGACTAGGCAGATACAGGTATAATTGTCGTTACTTTCTAAAGAGCATTTTCCTTTCAACTCTTGAATAATCTCTTTGGGGTTTCTCCCCTCTTCAAACAAATTTGACAAGTCCGGTTCCTTATCCCATGCTTCAATAACTCCATCTGAACATAAAAAGATGAAATCTCCTGTCTTAACATGCGTCAAAGTTTGAATTTCAACATCATCAGGTTTAGTTTTTGAGGAGATACTTTTTAAGATTACATTCTTTTTATCATGGCTTATGGCCTCTTCTTTTTGAATGTCACCTCTTTGTACCAACCAGTTGACTAATGAATGATCTTCTGTTTGAAAAAGTTTTCTTTTGTTTCTAAAGTGATAAATACGACTATCTCCACAATGAGCAAGTAACACATCATTTTCTCTCAAGTAAACCAATGTCAAAGTAGTGGCCATATCTACAAAAGAGGGATCTTCCTTTGACTGGGTATTAAAAATTTCTTGAGCACATGCTACGGACTTTCTTATTGAACTTTCATCAATTGTTTTTCCTATGTCAACTCGCTTGGAAATATAATCGCTAGTGCTACTGCATAGAATTGATGAGGCGAATCCCCCCTTACTAAAACCTCCAACTCCATCACAAACCATAAACAAACCATTCACCTTAATAGACGTGCCATCATTTGGGTAGTGTGAATCTTCATTTTTTTCTCTTTGACCTTTTTCGGAGAAAAATGCAATATCACTTGAAGTTATTCTTTTGTCTAAACTCACTTTCGAGAATTTTGAAGATAGCTTGCAACACACGAAACCCGCTCACTTGACCAAGGATGTGTGCGTAGAAATTTATCAACTACATTTTCTTCCTCGTTCTTACTTAACTTGTCAAAAAAGTCCTTTGATCGTTCTGGATCATATCCTGCGGAGTAGGCTAAATACAAGCCAGACAGGTCAGCTTCTAACTCCTGGTGTTGGTCAAATGAAGAAAAAACACTGCTTAACAAGTTGTTTGCGAAAGTTCCTGAGGTCTCATCTCCTGTAAAACCGACAGCCGTTTTTAGCCTTTGTATTGCTTTGCTGCAATGCTCATTTTCATTGTGCCCAATTTCATGGGCTATAACAAATGCGAGTTCATCTTCTGAATCAACATAGTTAAGGAGTCCTGTGGTAATATAAATAAAACCTCCTGCGTGCGTCCATGCATTTATCACCTCGTCCTCTACTAAAAAAATTGAATATGGTATTTCTTTTCTTGCTATGGAGGCCTCCAATTTGTTTAAAATTAATCTAAGCTTGTTGGTTCTATCATCTTCAATTAATGAAAGTTGGTCAAGAGCTTCGTCCTTTATTTTTTCTCCATAATGTAGTTCATCGTCTAAAGTAACAGTAGAGCCAAAATTATCGAGAAATATATTTTCAAAGCTAGAGCCAAAATCAATGAGTTGATCTTCGTCTGAGGCAATACAACCTTGTGGCAGATTTTTAACAACACTCTTTTGAGGGAAAACATATTCAACCCGTTGTGATTCATGCTTTTCATTTAGGCTAAAACAAGCAGAACCAACAACAAATACAATTAATAATAAATACTTAATCATAACTTATCTTTTTTCTTAATTACAAATAATATTGAGCCAAACATAATTGCACAAATAGCGCTTAATACGGATATACTGGAAACAAAAGAACCGGAAGGTATTCCCAGTGTGTCTGGCAGTGCAAGAGCTTCTTTGGCTTGAGTTATTCCATATTTCATATCTGGGACAGCAATGTTTTCTGCTGTTGACACACACAAAGGAAGTAGATGTTCTATAGATCCTTGAATAACAGAAAAAGCGTCTGTTCCCTGTCTTCCCAGAGAGAAAAAACTAAAAAATTCGATGATGGGCGAATGATCAATAGGATAAATCACTCCAGAAAAAACAATTTGAGGTATTAATAATAAGGGTAAAACAGCTATTGCCTGTTCACTAGTTTTTACCATTCCCGATAATAGCAAACCCGCTAATGTTGCGGAGAAAGTCATAAATGTCATCATTACTATATGCATCAAATAGTTTGACATTCCAGTTTCATTTCCCGAATAGAACAAATAAAGAATACTTATAAACAGAAACACTTGAACAATTGAAAACAGGGATAGAACGGTAAGCTTTGAAGTCACATATGGCAATAATCGGAGATTATACATTCTCTCTCTTTTGTAAATAGATAGTTCGCCGACTATTTCACGAGCAGCGTTATTAGCACCAAACCATAAAGCCGTTAAGTTAATCATAAACAAAACGGACAAGGTAAATCGGTCAAATATCATCCCGATCAAGATGGCAATGAGAGGGCCTTGTATTAACAGGAGGCTCATATAGCCAACGTCATTTAACTTGATTTCTAAGTATCTCATTGTGAGTAATAAATATTGTTTAAACAAAGGATACTCTACAGACTTCTCAATCGGTGTGGCTTCTTGTGCTTTTGCTGTTGAATGAGGCTGCCATTTGCCGTGGGACTCGCGCGCGTTGTTTTGGTCATAGAGATAACTATAAACTTCAATTACGTTGTTTTTGCCAAAGTGGCCGATGTAATCATTCTTGGCTCCTTGATATACTAAGTAACCGCCATTTCCCATCCATATAACACTATTTGCATAGTTTAAATCTTCGGGTTTATGGGTTACCATTATAATGGTCATTCCTGTATCGGAAAGATCTTTCAAGCAGTTTAAAAATTCTTCTATAGTTTCTGGATCCAGAGGTGATGTTGGCTCATCAAGAAACAAAATTTTAGGATCAGAAAGGAGCTCGATAGCAATTGAAATTCTTTTTCGCTGTCCTCCAGAAAGATCAGCAACTTTTGACTTTTTTATCCTTTCATCTTTTAAATTTAGTTTTTCTAAAACTTCGTTTATTTTCCGATTAATTAGTTCGTTTGCCCACGATTCTTTAGTTCTTAATTTAAAAGCATATTTTAATGCTTTTTCCACAGTCAACTCTTTATGTACAATATCATCTTGAGGTACATAGCCTATTAAACCCTTGATACTGCTGTAGTTTTTATATAAGTCAGTTCCAAAAATACTTACTTCTCCAGATGTTGCTGGATCCGCTCCTGAAAGTAATTTAAGTAGAGTAGACTTACCACAACCAGATGGACCCATAATGGCAACAAAATCTCCCTCTATAATATGAACAGAGGTATCTCTCACGCCTATTACATCATTGGCGAATTTTTTTTCAATATTTTTTGCTGAGATAGCTAAAAGCCTGTTTTGGCAACCAACTTTCAATGAGAAAACTTGATTGCCAACAATGATTACATCTTCCAGATTTATCTCGGTTGTATCGTTAATAAGGGGCTTCCCATTAACGAAGGTGTGGTTTTTCGAGTTTAAATCGGTTAAGAGAATGGAACCATTTTGTAATTGCTGTAACTTACAATGAGGCCTTGAAACCGCCTGGTCATGAAATTCAACATCACAAACATCTTTCCCAGGACGGCCAATAATAACAGTTTTCTTCTGCTTTAATTTTGACAATATATCTTCCACAAGCGGTATTGTATAATTTAGTTCTACAGTATGTACTTTAATCTCTTACTTAATTAGACAGATATAACTTAGCTCTAAGATATCATTCTTCTTGCAAAGAAATTTAGTTTAGGTGATAGTCGAATAAATTTTAGATTACTTTCATACTACCCTCCCATCCCATGCCGTTTCTATATGGTAAAAGAATGTAAAACAATCTTTTTCACCCATCCTATTTCACCAAAAAAAACCGTATCTTCAGTCACCCATGAAAATTCCTTTAGCCGAACAAATTCAGCAGCTACTCAAGCAAAGCGAAGTGCACAATGACGCACAATTAGCCCAACAATTGAAAGAACTCATCTTCGCCAATGAAAGCAATGACAGGGATTTAAAAGAAGCGGCAAATATATCGGATCTCATGGAGGAGCATTTATCGAAAGATACGGCCCATAAACCAGACACATTGATTTCCTCGGGATTTCAAAACCTAGATACTATCTGTCCACTTTTTCGAGGTGAGTTGATACTGATCGGTGGAAGGCCAGGGATGGGGAAAACCCAAATAGCCCTCAACATCCTCAATTCAGTTGCCTTCAAACACCCTGTTTTATACTACAGCTTTGATTTGTCCAAATTTATGTTCTCTAGCCGTTTGCTTTCACTCATATCAGGCATACCAGCGGACAAGATCATCAGCCAGCAGTTGAGTGATGAGCAAAAAGACAATTTGACTCAGGTAGCCGAGTACTATCGCCGCAACAGAAAGATTTTCATTAATGATACCGGCAATCAATCCATACAGGCTTTGAGAAAGCAATGCGAAAAATACGTCGATGAACACGGAGTAAAACTGATTTGCATCGATTATATCCAACTCATGTCGTCGCGAAAATATAGCTATCAACGCGAATCAGAGTTGGGCTACATTAGTCGTGAACTGAAAAAAATGGCTAAAGATTTGAATATTTGCATCATCGCCATGAGCCAACTAAGCCGAGCCGTTGAAATGCGCGGTGGATCGAAAAGACCCATCCTCTCCGACCTAAGGCAAAGTGGTTCCCTCGAACAAGATGCCGATAAGGTAATTATGGTGTACCGGCCAGATTACTATAATATTACGGAGGATGAAGAAGGCAGAGACGCCCGATGCGTGGTTGAACTCATCGTAGCCAAAAACAGAAGTGGTAAAACGGGTACAGTTTACCTGAAACGCGATGAGCAATTTATAAAATTGGAAGAGCACAAACCCTTCGAGCAATTTCACTTCGTTGATAATCGAATAAATGAGTTAAAACAAGATTCACCACCTTTGGATATCAAGGATGATGAACTACCTTTTTAGAAGCCGTTGATTAAATTATGAGTTGTTAAAGTTAGACTTTGTGGCTGTGTTCCGCAGTCCGTGTAGTATGGGGCGTTGAGAATCGCAGTTACGGCAATCTCCACTGCGTTCCACTTCCCGTAACTGATTAACTGTGTTAAAGATAATATGCAACGGCTTCTTTTATTATTAAACTATACCATACAAAAATGTACGAGCGAACATGCACATATTGAGGAAACTAGATAAACATCGATCGGCTTTGCGTAATATGATTTTGTCAAACAGCAAGAAGACCATCGCCCATTGCTCCTTTCACGAAAGCAATGCCTTACGTTTACTTGCAGCAGAAACACCCACTTTGCTGGCAAGATTACTTCAAACCAGTCCCGAACAAATCCAAGATGCAATCAACTATCCGCAATACACTCATTACGCCATTGCCAAGAAAAAAGGAGGAAAACGAGCAATCTGTGCACCGGAAAATGAGCTCAAACAACTTCAAAAGCGACTCAATTTTTTCTTGCAAGCCTATTACTTGCATATCAAGCCAGCGGAAGTACATGGATTTGTAATCAACCCAAACTATTTAGGGAAAACATGCAATATCGTATCGAATGCTAAAGCGCATACGGGGAAGAAGTATGTGTTTAACCTGGATTTAAAAGACTTTTTTTCGCGTATCACTACGAAACAAGTGAAGTCCGTTTTCATGTCTGATCTTTTTGTATTTGATGAAAACATGGCCAATGCGCTCACCTTGCTCGTCACTTATCAAGGTAAGCTTCCAACGGGAGCCCCAAGCTCGCCTGTTGTCTCCAATTTTGTTTGCTTGCCTTTAGATGATGCGCTAAAAGGGTTTAGCATCGATCAAGGCTGGAGTTATAGTCGCTATGCTGATGACCTTACATTTTCATCCAACAGCCCCATACAAACGGATGACATACTGGATTTGATTAATATCATCAAGCAATATGGATTTCACGTCAATAATAAAAAAGTACGATTAAGCACTTCTGTACGAAAACAGACGGTAACCGGTTTGGTCGTCAATGAAAAAGTGAATATTGACAGAAAAGTACTCAAGAAAATTCGAGCTATGCTTCATCACCTGCATACCGGTGGATTAGCCGCTGCAACGCAAAAACATTTCCATTTAACTCGCCCGGCAAGTGAAAGAGAGAAAGCATTTTTTCTAAATAGACTGGACGGTTTAATCAATTTTGTGGGCCAGGTTAGAGGCAAAGAAGACCACATGTATCGAAATTTCCATGATAGTATCGCTCTTTATCATGCTAATCAAGAACTATCTCATCCGTAACCATTAAAAGCCATTAATCACAAACGCATGTATCAATCCGAAGATCAACTTCCCGATGGGGTTCACACCGACTACTATTACCCATCGAATCAACCGCGAACATCGGTTACCATAAAGAATGGGAAACAACACGGCGCGTATACCAGCTATCATGAAAACGGACAAATCTGCGATAAAAAAACCTTTATTGAGGATAAGCTAGAAGGCATACACTACCTGCACAATAAAGACGGCATTTGCGTGAGCGAAATCGAGTACCTCGACGATAAGTATACAGGAGTTTTAAGGGAATATCACGAAAATGGCGCCCTTCGACTACAAAAGCAAGGCAGCAGCTATACGTTCTTCGATGAGCAAGGAATTAAAAAGTGTGCTATCCAAATTCAAGGAGGGCCTGTAGCTATGGATGAGTATAGGAAAAATAGTGCTAACTGCTGGTATCGATGGATTTGGAACTTCTATAATGCAAGAGCTTTGTATATACCGCAAGGTGTTTGGACAAATTTCAAGGAAGATGGGCGTCCTGAATACAGCATAAACTTTGTTGGCAATGCGCTCAAAACCAATCCAAATGAAGCTGTAGCAATGAGCCTTTTTGAGAAAGGTAAGCAGTCGAAGGATACGCAGCACATCGTGATTAATGACCTACACATTGAACGATTTATTTTCATGTTCAACCATGAGAGGCTGGTACTCAAAGAGGGGAACTATCCTACTTCACACAATGATGTTATGGGCTGGAAACATCAAAGCTATCAAATTAAACCCGTGCGCTCCTTGAGAGATGTGATATCATTTGAA
>JAFMKE010000010.1 GCA_017853115.1 Verrucomicrobiota bacterium | reverse complement strand
GATGGAATATTAGGCACACAGTAATGAATCACATCATGTTTGATAAAAGTAGGTTTTTTCAAAGTCGTCATTTCACTGGTTTCGAAACAGCCTCCTTGGTCAATACTTACGTCGACAATGACTGAACCCGCTTTCATGTTTGCTATCATTTCTTCAGAGACAATGACAGGCGTTCTTCCCTGTTTACTATGTATAGCGCCAATCACTAAATCTGCACCCTCCAATTCTTTTCTGAGAATCTCCGGGGTAATTACAGAATTGAAAATTCGTTGACCAATATTATTCTGTAAGTGGTTTAGGCGATACACATCATTATCGAAAACTGAGACTTGCGCGCCAAGTCCAATTGCTGCACGTGAAGCAAAAGTTCCTACAACACCAGCCCCCAAAATAACCACTTTAGCCGGCGGCACACCCGATATTCCACCCAGTAAAATACCTTTACCATTATGCACATTACTTAACAACTCGGCACCAATAAGAACAGCATTGGAACCGGCTATCTCACTCATTGCACTAACAAAGGGGTAGTTGTTTGAGTCATCTCGCAAAAACTCATAAGCAATGGCATTAACTTTCTTTTTCATCAAAGCATACAAGTACTCTTTACTAATACTTGGCATATGTATAGGTGAAATTAGGTGTTGTCCAGGCCTCATCAACTCAATCTCAAATAGAGTAGGAGGAGCTACCTTAATAAGGATGTCAGCCTGAAAAACCTCTTCTGTGTTTTTACTAATTTCACCACCCGCTTCACTATATAAGTGATCATAAAAGCCACAAGCCTTACCTGCATCGTGCTCAACAATCACTCGATGTCCATTGGCAACAAGCATTTCAACCGCATCTGGAGTTAATCCAATTCGATTTTCGTCAAATGTTCGTTCTTTGGGAAGGCCTATAAAGAGTTTGCCTTTTTTTTGAGCAGTCATAACAGCCTGCTCCTGAGGTAGTAAACCGAGTTTTTCTGTTATTCCTTCAAAATTTTTCTCTTTATTCGCCATGATAGATAAAACAATTCACTAGAATTTAAAAATACTAATTTTTCTAGTATTAAAATCTATTTTATCTATTTCGATTTTTAAACCATGTTCGACAAGGGACTCAATTTTCTCCGGCCATTCTATGAGGCATATGGCATCACTATCGATATACTCTTCAAAACCGATATCTAAGACCTCTTCAAAGGATTTTAAACGAAACAAATCAAAATGATAAATTAAGTAATTGTCTCCTTCGTATTCATTGACTAGCGCGTAGGTGGGACTTGAAATTTCATTACTAGAACCTAAGGCTGCGCAGATACCTTTAATTAAAGTGGTTTTTCCTGCACCCATCTCACCATAGAAAAGAATATTTTTTTGCGCAACAATCCACTCACGAAGCTCCAGGGCCAAATGGGGTATTTCACTTTCGTTTTTAACTATAAAACTTTCCATCATTTACTTTTAAGCACGACGAATGGGATAATCATTTCCTCAAGAGAAATACCTCCATGTTGAAAGGTATCTTTAAAATAATTCGCAAACTTATTATAGTTATTTTGATAGACTAAGTAAATATCTTCTTTCGCGAAAATGTAGCTCGAGCTAATTCTTGATGAGGGTAATTGCGCTTCTTTTGGATTTTTCACTTCAAAAACATCTCGGGCATCATAAGCTAGGCTTTTCCCCGTTTTATAACGAATATTTGAAGTAGTGTCTCGATCACCTACGCATTTTGAGGGATGCGATACGAGCTTGGTTCCGTGATCGGTTGTAATAACAATATTAACATCTTTCCCGGCCAACTTTTGAATAGCATTTTGTAATGGTGAATGGTCAAACCAACTGGCGGTTAATGAACGATAAGCACTATCATCACTTGCCAATTCTTTAATCATATCCATTTCAGTTTTTGCATGAGAAATGGTATCGACGAAGTTATATACAATAACGTTCAATCGATTGGTAAGACCATTGAGTATTTTATCTTCCAACTCTTTTCCCTTTTCAAAGTTGGTTACCTTGGTGTAGGATACTTTTATCTCATCACGGAAATTGCGTTTGATCAGCTCTTTAACTAACTCTTCTTCATATAGATTTTTCCCGCCATCATCATCATCGTTTTTCCAATAGTTAGGGTAGTGTTCTTGAATTTCAAGTGGAGTTAAACCACTAAACATAGCATTTCGAGCGTATTGAGTTGCTGTAGGTAAAATGCTGTAAAACATTTTTTCTTCTTGAACTTTAAAATTATCTAAAATGGCGGGTTCAATGACTTTCCATTGGTCATAACGGAGGTTATCTACCAAGATAAAAAAAGTCGGTTTGTCTTGTTTCAGCAAATCAAATACTTTTTCTTTCATTACTTGATGTGAAAGTAAAGGACCTTCGCTACTGTTCTTGAACCAATCGAGGTAATTACGAGATATATACTTACAGAATTCCTTATTGGCTTCAGCTTTCTGCGAGCCGAGGATTTCAGCCATTTCCACTGTATTGGATTTCTCTAACTCCAACTCCCAAAAAACAAGCTTTTTATACAGTTCTGCCCACTCTTCATGATCTAATTGATCTTGCATCCGCATAAATAAGCGTTGAAATTCTTGCTGGTAATTTGATTGTGTTTTTTCCTTTATCAATCGCTTGTTATCTACAATCTTCTTGAGTGTCAACTGAATTTGTTGCGATTTGACGGGTTTAATCAAATAGTCTGTAATTTGCGATCCAATGGCCTCTTCCATGAGATCTTCTTCCTCATTCTTGGTGATCATCACCACAGGAAGATGCTGCTTTATTTCTTTAATTTTTGGTAAAGTTTCAAGACCAGAAAGCCCAGGCATTGATTCATCAAGAAAAACCACATCTACTTCTTCCTCCTTTACAATGTCAATAGCGTCTTGTCCATTGGTAACAGGAATAATCTCATAGCCTTTATTTTCTAAAAACATGATTTGAGGCTTCAATAAGTCAATTTCATCATCTGCCCATAGTACGCGAATCTTTGCCATAGTTAATTTCTTAAATGCTCAGTTAATCAAGATTACATAAATAAAACTCTCAATGCCAGAGATTTATTTTAATACAACCAGTTTAATTTTCGATAAAGCTTCGGGTTTCACTTCTGAGAATAAGAAAGTTTAATTGCTTCTATTTTCCTTTCTAGTTCTTCTCGCAAAGTATCATTGCAGATTACGCCTTTTTCCTCGTCAAAGGTTTCTTCAAAACTGGGTAAAGAAAATGAATCTAAAACTTTCCCTCCGTTCCAAGGAAATCGATTTTTCGCCATTTCAAGCACATTAGAACCTCCTCGAGCTCCAGGCGAGGTTGCTATTAAAAAGATTCCCTTGTCTTGAAAAACTGAACGATTAGGAACTCTAGATAACCAATCAAAAATATTTTTAAAAGCAGCAGAGTATGCTCCATTATGTTCATTTAAGGAGAGTAAGATCATGTCTGCTTGTGCAATCTCATCGGAAAACTGCACGGCTTTGTTGGGCACTCCTTCATTTAACTCTCTATCCATGCTATATATGGGCATTTCGTAGTCGTTAATATCTAAACTTTTTACTTCATCATTGGTAAAGAAAGAAACGGCATATTGAAGAAGTTTTCTATTTATTGATGAACTACTATTACTACCTGAAAAAGCTAAGATCTTCATATGTACTTTTTATTTCTGAATTTGTAGTTTCATAACACCAACTGCTTCCAAATGATTCCTAATTTTCACAAAGTAAATGCCGGAATTGATATCCGTCGTGCTTATAACTTCTCTTGTAGAATTCAATTCTTTAGATAGTACGACTTGTCCAAATTGATTGATGAGTTCTAATTGAAGTGATTCACCATCCATAGTATGTTGAATCGTGAAAGATGATTTGCTTGGATTCGGATATAGCGAAATTGAAGACTCATATACGTCTTTAATACCTGTTTGGGTCTGTGAGAAACTAACAGTTCCATCCTCAACTAAAAATGCCGTGCCTGGTCCCGAAAGTGTCGTTGAACCTTGATTAACAGTATATTCGTAACCATTATTTAAGTTTAAAAACATCACCTGATCACCATTTTCCAAAGGAACAGAAACCCCCGTGACAATTTGAAAAGTATCTGTTCCATTAACTACGATCCATTGTCCCGCTTCGAGTTCGTATGTTTCGGTAGCAATGACTTTACCTAAACCAGGACGACCAATCACAGCCATACTACGCATCAAATCAGCTTGTTGTTGCGTAAACATATTCTGACAACTTTCAGTCGAGTAATCCATATAATTTTCAACCATATCTGGTTCATCAGGCGACTCTCCATTGCTACAGGTGTTTTTACTAAAGGAACAACCCGAGACTTGTGAGTTATTGCCTGCATGAGGAGTGTCAGAAAATCCATCGTCTTGTGTTATGTCACAATCCGGAGCACCTGTAAACGGATTACCACTATCTCCCCAAATGTGGCGCAAACCCCAAAAATGTCCAACTTCATGAACGGCAGTTCTTCCTTGATCAGCTATACTCAATTGACCTGAAGCTAATGGATTATTTCTTCCAACTACTTCATAATGAATTACTACGCCTTCTTCTGCAGAACTTCCTGCTCCTTGTCCGGCGGGCCAATTTGGAGCGCCTACTGGAGGATAAGCAAAACCAAGAACCAAACCTCCGAGGTCACAAACCCAAATATTTAAATACTCATCTGTATCCCAAGCATCTTTGCCTCCAGTAGCTGAAGATTTCATGGCGTCTAAATTGAAGAAGCTAAATGTAGAATTAGTCGGTGTGCGAGTAACACCATTTGTCGGGTTACCATCTGGATCTATCGTTGCCAGAAAAAACTCAAAACCAACGTCTGCAGCTCTATCTTTAAAAATTGATCGTGTATTTACGGTGTCTGCATTCTGTCTTCGGTAATCTTCATTAAGTACTTCAATCTGACTTTCTAAAAGCGCATAATCGGTATTTTGATTTCCACCATTATAAACCACGTGAAAAACTACGGGTATTCTGTATATAGTGTCTGGAGCTGCATGCGTCCCTTTATGCGAATAATGCTCATGGGCATATGCCATAGCCGCATTAAAAAGCGCTTGGCTTTGTGCTTTAATTCCAGGTTTTTGAAGCTCTATAAAATCTAGATATTCAGTTGTGTAGCAACGATGAAAATCCTGTTGAGCATTTACGCTAAGAATAAGGAAAGTAAACAAAAATAAGAGCGTTCTCATGGGTAATATTTTATGTGAAAATACAATAATTATTAGAAAATTTGAGCCAACAAGGATAGATGCCCCCCACATCGGATATCCTAGAGAAAAGTTTATCTTTGAGCTATGTTCAAACAAAAAGTAATCAATGACCCTGTACATGGATTCATAGCCATTCATGATGAATTGATATACGCCATTATAGAGCACCCTTATTTTCAACGTCTACGTCGAATCAAGCAACTTGGCCTGACTGATTTTGTTTATCCTGGAGCCCACCATACCCGTTTTCATCATGCGCTTGGCGCCTACCATTTAATGCGAAAAGCACTAATGACTTTAAAAAATAAAGGCGTAGAAATTTCACCGGAAGAAGAGCAGGGTGCTCAGATTGCTATTTTACTGCACGATATTGGACACGGGCCTTTTTCTCATACATTGGAGCATACCTTAATGCGAGATATTTCACACGAGGAAATTTCTCTTCTTTTTATGGAAAGCTTAAATGCAGAGTTTCAAGGTCAGCTTGATTTAGCCATAAGGATTTTTAAGAATGAATATCCAAAGAAATTTTTACACCAACTAGTAAGTGGTCAATTGGATGTCGATCGATTGGATTACCTCACTCGTGATAGTTTCTTTACCGGTGTGAGTGAGGGGGTGATTAATTACAATCGGCTGATTGATATGATGGATGTGGTAGATAATGCCTTAGTTCTAGAATCTAAAGCGATTTATTCGATAGAAAAGTTTTTAATTTCCAGAAGAATCATGTACTGGCAAGTATACCTCCATAAGACCGTTGTTTGTGCTGAGGAGATGCTAATTAAGCTTATTCTAAGGGCAAAGTATCTTGTTGCTCAGGGGCAGAAACTGCCTTGCTCAAAAGCGCTAGCTGAATTTTTATATAAAGATCAAGCAGACAATTTGCGATCCGATAAAAAGCTTTTGGTTAATTATGCGAATTTAGATGATATCGACATTCTTTCGGCAGTAAAGAGTTGGCAATATGAAGAAGATAAAATTCTTGCTTTTTTAGCGCGTAGCCTTCAAGAAAGGAAACTATTTAAAATTAAACTTCAGGAAGACTCTTTTGATTCAAAAAAGATAGAAACAGTAAAACATCAGATAATGAAGCGTTTTGAGTTAAATGAACCAGATGCAGATTTTTTGATCATCAATAAGTCAATCACGACTTACTTGTACAACCCAAAACAGGTAGAAATAAAAATTCTCGGTAAGAATGGAAAGTTACAAGACTTTGACAAAGCCTCAGATCAATGGAGTTCTTTAGCTATGCAAAAAGCAGTTACCAAACATTATTGTTGTTACCCTAAAAGTGCTTCTTAAGCGTCCAGTCGAAGAGAACGAAATGTTGAATTATTTGTTATTTTTGCATGATGCGTATAACCGCTCGAGAGCTTGCTATATTATTGGATGCTGAAATAGAAGGCAATCCGGAAACCACAATAGAGAAATTGGTAAAAATTGAGGAGGCAGACAAGCAGTCACTTTGTTTTATTGCTAATCCCAAATATGAGCATTTCGCTGAGTCAACCCATGCTGGGATTTTGGTACTAAGTAAAGAGTTGAAGGCTACGAACGCCAACGGAACAACCTTTCTTCGCGTTGACGACCCATATTCCAGTTTCGCTCTCCTTTTGGAGAAATTTGCCGACACGAATCAATCTAATTTACAAGGTATTGAAGAAGGCGCTTTTATTCATGAAAAGGCAGTAGTTGCAGATGATGTTTACATTGCTGCTTTCGCTTATGTGAGCAAAGGGGCCCGGATAGCAAAAGGAGTAAAAATATATCCATACACGTTTATTGGTGAAGATGTAACGATTGGTGAGCATTCTGTGATACACCCAGGTGTTAAAATATATAGGAAAACAACTATTGGAGCTTCTTGTATTATTCATGCGGGTGCGGTAATTGGAAGCGATGGTTTTGGTTTTGCACCACAAGCAGATGGATCTTTTGCCAAAGTGCCTCAAACGGGCTATGTCAGTATAGGAAACGAGGTAGAGATTGGAGCCAATTCAGTAATTGATCGAGCTACACTTGGAACGACAAACATACATAATGGTGTCAAATTGGATAATTTAGTTCAAATTGCGCACAATGTTGAGATTGGTGAGCATAGTGTGATTGCTGCACAAGCAGGAATCTCAGGTAGTACCAAGTTAGGTAGAAACGTTATGGTTGGCGGTCAAGCGGGATTTGTTGGTCATATACAAATTGCTGATGGTGTTAAGATTAATGCGCAAAGTGGAGTTAGTAAATCTATTCATGAAATCGGAGCTTCATTGAGTGGTTCGCCCGCAGAACCGTACAGGCAACATTATAAGCATATTGCACAAACTAGAAAAATTGGTGATTTAATTGCTCGAATCGAACAATTGGAAAAATCCCTAAAAAACAATAATGCATGAATTTATATCAGCAAACAATAAAAAAAGTAGCCACGGTAAAAGGTGTAGGCTTGCATACCGGCCAGGAAGTAACACTCACTTTTCATCCGGCCCCAGCGAATCACGGGATAAAATTTAAGCGCATTGACACACCTGAACAAACCATAATTCCAGCGGATTGTGATTTAGTGGTCTCTGTTGAACGAGGTACAACATTAGAAAAAAATGGTGTCAAAGTCGCTACTGTTGAACACTTAATGGCTGGGGTCTTTGGTTTACAAATTGACAATTTACTTATTGAGTTAGATGGGGTAGAGATCCCGATTTTAGATGGAAGTTCAGCACCATTTATTGAAGTTTTGTTAGATGCCGGTTTGGAAGAACAAGCGGAAGAAAGAGAGATTTTCGAACTTCGCGAAACGGTGAAATATGTAGATGAAGATAAAGATGTTGAAATGCTTGCCATGCCTAGTTCCAATTATAAAGTAACCGTACTTATTGATTATCAGTCGAAAGTTTTGGGACAACAGCATGCCTCAATAGATAATATCACCGATTTCACCAAAGAGTTTTCGGAAGCAAGGACATTTTGTTTTTTACACGAGTTGGAATATTTAGTTGAGGCTAATCTCATTAAAGGAGGCGATCTAAACAATGCCATAGTTGTGGTTGACCGTCCGATCAATGAAGATGAGTTGGATAAACTCAGGGCAATTTTCAACAAGCCTGATGTGGCAGTTGAGAAAGAAGGAATTTTGAATAATGTTAACTTGCGTTATCCCAATGAACCGGCACGGCATAAGTTGTTAGATGTGATGGGTGATTTAGCATTAGTAGGCACACCAATTAAAGCAAATATCATAGCCAGCAAACCTGGCCATAAAACGAATGTAGAGTTTGCTCGAAAAATAAAAGCGCTAGTTAAAAAGGCTAAACACAACCCACAAGTTCCTGTTTATGACCCTAATACTGAACCGGTCTACGATTTAACAGCTATCGAAAAGATGTTGCCTCATCGCTCACCTTTTTTATTGGTAGATAAGATTATTAGCTTGAATGAAAAAGAGGTTGTTGGTATAAAGAACGTTACGTTCAATGAACCGTTTTTTCAAGGACATTTTCCAGGAAATCCGGTTATGCCAGGTGTGCTACAAGTTGAAGCTATGGCTCAAACAGGTGGTATTCTGGCGCTTCATGGTTTAGATGAACCCGGTGCATATGATACGTATTTTCTTAAAATTAGCAATTGCCGATTCAAGAATATGGTAAAACCAGGAGACACACTGATACTAAAATTAGAGTTATTGGGACCAATGCGACGAGGTATTATGGAAATGAAAGGTACTGCCTTTGTAGGTGATAAAGTAGTAACAGAGGCGGAGTTAATGGCTAAAATTCAGAAAAGAGACTAATGCATCAACCCTTATCATATGTTCATCCTCAAGCCGAGCTTGCTGACAATGTTGTAGTCGAGCCTTTTGTTACTATTCATAAAGATGTAGTGATCGATGAAGGTACTTGGATAGGCCCTCATGTAACAATCATGCAAGGAGCAAGAATTGGTAAAAACTGTAAAATATTTCCTGGTTCCGTAATTTCTGCTGTCCCTCAGGATTTAAAGTACAAAGGAGAAAAAACCACTACTGTTATTGGTGATAACGTAATTATCCGGGAGTATGTTACCATTAACAAAGGAACAGAATACAGCGGATCTACCCAAATTGGCGATAACAGTATGTTAATGGCTTATGTGCATATTGCTCATGATTGTATCATTGGTAAACATGTGATTTTGGCTAATAATGTGAATCTAGCGGGACATGTAGAAGTAGATGATTGGGCAATTTTGGGAGGTTCGGTTAACGTGCAGCAGTTTACAAAAATTGGTAAACACGCATTTATTTCCGGTGGGGGTGGAGTAAATAAAGATGTGCCTCCTTATGTAAAAGCCGCTCGATTTCCACTATCTTACATTGGGGTAAATTCAGTTGGCATGCGCCGTAGAGGCTTTGATTCGAAAACGATCAACTCTATCTTAGAGATTTACCGAATCATGTTTGTACGCGGTTACAATACGAGTAATGCGCTCAAAATTATCGAGGCAGAAATCGAGGATTCACTCGAAAAAGATGAGATAACCACATTTGTTCGAAATTCAGTACGAGGCATTATGAAAGGATTTGCTGCCTCGGAAAATAAATGACATGCATATCTCCCTGGAAAATATAGGCAAAAAGTATGGAAAAACTTGGATTTTTAAAGGACTTAATGCATCAATTGAATCTGGCGATCGTTTTGCTATTTTAGGAGGGAACGGTTCCGGCAAGTCAACTTTACTTAAAATTATAGCTGGTCAAGCTGACCCTAATTCGGGGTCCATTATCTACGCGGGAACTCCCGTTGAAGAAGTTTATAAAAAACTCAGTTATTGTGCGCCATATATAGATTTGATTGAAGAACTAACATTAAGTGAATTACTGCATTTTGTTGGAAGTTATCAAGCATTTCTACCAGCATTTTCCAAGGGAAGGATATTGGACATGTTAGCCTACGATCCAAATAAATGGATTAAGGATTATTCTTCAGGTATGAAGCAACGTGTAAAGATTGCCTTGGCATTGTTCGCCGATGTTTCTTTAACTTTGTTGGATGAGCCCACTTCCAATTTGGATGAAATAGGGGTGGAGTGGTACCTTGAAATGATGAAAGTGGTTCCTGAGGATAGGACTATCATAATTGCATCAAATTTAAGCAGAGAGTACGCATTTTGTAAAAAGCAATTAGACATTACCAACTATAAATAAGTATATGAAGAAGGCATTTGTTTTTCCTGGGCAAGGAAGTCAGTTTGTAGGTATGGCAAAGGATATTCTGGATGAGCATAGCGTAGCCAAAAAATATCTGCAGCAAGCTGAAGATATTTTAGGTTTTGATTTGGCAAACCTAATGTTCAATGGTCCGGAAGATAAATTATTACAGACCAGTGTAACTCAACCGGCGATTTTTGTTCACTCCGTTTTAGCAGCTCTAACTTATAAGGATTTCAAACCTGATGCTGTTGCAGGACATTCCTTAGGTGAATTCTCCGCTTTGGTTGCTGCAGGTGTCTTAAGTTTTGAAGATGGTTTGCGTTTGGTCCAAGCTCGTGCCAATGCTATGCAAAAGGCGTGTGATGAGCAGAAGAGCGGCATGGCGGCCATTATTGGTTTGGACGACGAGAAAGTAGAAGAAATCTGTAGTGAAATTGACACTTTAGTGGTTCCAGCAAATTATAATACCTCAGGACAAGTGGTAATTTCCGGCACGATGGATGGAATTGAAAAAGCGATAGCAGCTTTTCAAGAATCCGGCGCTCGAATGGCTATAAAGTTGAAAGTGAATGGTGCTTTTCATTCGCCATTAATGAAGAGTGCAGAAGATGAGTTAGCTGCTAAAATAGAGGAAACCAATTTCCATGCACCTATTTGTCCTATTTACCAAAATGTTGTCGCCACAGCTGTCAAAGATGTCGAAGAAATTAAAACGAATTTAATTAAGCAATTGACAGCTCCTGTTCGCTGGACTCAAACAATAAAGCAAATGAAAACGGATGGATTTGAATCATTCGAGGAGCTGGGCCCTGGCAAAGTACTTAGTGGTCTAATTCGAAAAATTAAATAATTTTTATTTCAAGCTGCGGATTTCTTATTGCGATACTTTGTAATTTTATAACCCGTTAGAATCTATATATGTTTCTAAATTGAAAAAAACTTATACCATGAAGCTTCCTAAAAGACTTTCCTTCAAAATTTCTGCTCTAATGATTGGCATCGTTTTATTAAACTATTCTTGCAATTCTTCTACAGATACAGTTGAGGAAAATGAAGATGTGGCGGAAAGTGTGCCAACAGAAACCATTACAACTGAAAACAAGTCAAGCTCAATTGAAGATCTGGTGAATGCCAAGGATGAAAGCAAGCTGAATGAAAGCCAGCTAATAGTACAAGGATTAATCGAAGCATGCGTCTCAGGTGATTATGCTACAGCAGCTAGTTTTATTATGTATAGGGGAAAAGATGAAACTCGGATGGGTTATGATTCTTTTAATTACGAAAATGCCAATGAAGCCAATACCGTAAAGGTAACTTGTGAGGTTGTCCTTTCATGGCTAGGATCATCTGAATCTTATGAGTTTATTTCTTTTCAAGAAGAAGAAACCGAATTTGGGCTACAATATGTAGTTGAAGTACTGTTTACAAAAGAAAAATTAGGTATCGAGCGTCATTTTTTCTATCTGATGGATACTCCGAAGGGTAAACTTTTGGTGAATATGGTGTAGGTTTTAACTATTTATTAAAACAACATTCCAGCTATTGTTGCCGTCATAAAACAGGCAATGGTGCCACCAATTAAAGCACGCACACCCAATTTGGCTAAAGTCGATTGCTGGTTTAGAGCTAAAGCACTTATCCCGCCAATTTGGATACCTATAGATGCGAAGTTTGCGAAACCGCACAATGCATAGGTAGCTATTATTATAGATTTCTGCTCTGTAAAAAGCTCTGCAGCTTTTAGCTTTCCTAAGCTTGCATATGCAAAGAATTCATTTAATATCGTTTTTTCACCCAAGAGTTGACCAACCATTACTGCATCACTCCAGTTTACACCAAGCAACCAAGCTACAGGCGAGAAGACCAAACCAAGAATATATTGTAGTGTCAAGCCCTCAAATCGACCACCTGTATTGGCGTAAATTTTCGCATTTAATTGCGTCCATTCACCGATTTGAAAGCTCATCGCATTAAACATGTACATAAACGCCGTAAACACCAAAAGCATTACACCTACATTTACCGCTAGTTTCAACCCATCTCGAGTACCCGTAGAAACCGCGTCTAAAATGTTAGCACCAACTTTTTCTTTTGAAATGTTAAGGTTTCTGTCAATACCCTCAGGATTAGTTTCTGGAACAAGCATTTTAGCGGCAACAATAGCTGCTGGAGCGGACATAATTGATGCGGCAAGTAGGTGCGATGCAAAGATTTGTTGTTCTTGTACGCTATCACCTCCCAAGTACCCCACATAAGCTCCTAATACACCACCAGCAATAGTAGCCATGCCACCAGTCATTAGGCACATTATCTCTGATTTGGTCATTTTAGCCAAATAAGGACGTACAAGCAGCGGTGACTCTGTTTGTCCCAAAAAAATGTTTCCAGCCGCGGCTAAGCTTTCTGCCCCTGACAACTTCATCGTTTTACTCATGATCCATGCAAAAGCGTATACAATCCATTGAATAACTCCTAAATAATATAAGGCAGAAGTTAGGGCAGCGAAAAATACTATCGTCGGAAGAATTTGAAAGGCGAATATGAAACCCATGGTATCAATGTCCGTTACCAAATTACCAAACAAGAAAGTTGAACCCTCCTTAGTAAAGTTTAAAACAGTTACGAAACCTTTTGAAATAACATCAAATATACTTTTAACAAAAGGTACTTTAAGCACGAGCAATGCAAGAACTATTTGCAAACCTAATCCAATACCTACCAATCGCCAGTCAATATTCTTCCTGTCCGTACTAAAAATAAATGCGACTAGCAGAAGAAAAGCCATTCCAAGCAAACCACGCAAAATCGACATAAATGAAAAGGTGCTTTGCATTGAAGCTTTCTCCATTTTAACTATGAAACTATACAAAACACTATTTTCATCTTCAAGAACTAGTTTGTCTGATCCTAACTCGAGTATTTCAAAGCGTTGGTTTTCCATTGCACTCTGAGTTACACCCAGCTCGCGCGTAGCGACCAATTCTCCCTCGCTAAAATAAGATAAAGAAGGTGCACCTATCTCATTAAAATAAGTGCTCATTGAGTCAATCATCAATTCTTCATTTTGAATGGGAATATTGATTGAGAGAAAACTATCACCTTCAAGTGTATATACTCCATAAAACTCCTTACCCAAAACATTGCTTACAATGGTATTGTCTGCTTTTACATGTAAAAACAAATCTTCTTGACTTTGACTTATCCAATGATTGATTACTGGACTTTGAGGTTTTTCATTTTCACATGATGTTAGGAATGAAGATGAAAATAAAGCTAAAACAAGGAGGGCTATGGGCTGAAAAAGTTTAGTCATAATGAGGCATTAATCTTTCTAATAGAGTGAAGAGAAGTTTACTTACGCTTACTTATTTCATCGCGTAATTTGGCGGCGAGTTCGTAATCTTCATTTTGCAATGCTTTTTTTAGCATGCTTTTTAATTCGGTGAGTGTTTTTTTTGTGAAATTAGTTTGGTCCTTATCCAATTCATCGATAGTCATATTTTCGATTTCTTTCAATTCCTCTTCTAACTCTTCTTCAAACTCTTGAATGGTTTGTTGTTCATCTCTTTTATCTTCGATACAAACTTTATTTAATAAAAGCTCATCGATATAAATTGGACAATCAAATCGCAAGGCTAAAGCCAGGGCATCGGAACTTCTACTATCTATGTCTATAATATGATCACCTTTCTTACAGACCAAATTGGCATAGTAAATCCCTTCTTTCAGATCAGTTATAGCTACTTCCAATAATTCGACATTGAAATTTTTACATACTTGATGAAACAAGTCGTGAGTGAGTGGTCGATTGGGTTTAATATTACCATCTAAAGACAGGGCGATAGCTTGAGCTTCGGAATATCCAATAACGATTACAAAACGTTTTGTACCATGTTTTTCTTGGAGTAAAACGGTGTATGAATTCGATTGTGAAACGCCTTCCGCTAAGGTTACTACTTCTAACTGCACTCTTGCCATTATATCGTAAAAATACTTAAAATTGGCAATAATACTATTATTCCATTTTGAGATTTATCAACCATTTTGGAGAAAAAAAAAGACGGACATAAGTCCGTCTTTTATCATTTATCTACTTAATTGAATCTAATTAGAAGCCTTAAAGGCTTTTACCTCCTCAATCAATTTCGGTACAACATCAAAGGCATCACCAACAATGCCGTAGTCAGCAGCTTTGAAGAAAGGAGCTTCAGGATCATTATTAATTACTACCATTACCTTGCTTTGGTTTACACCAGCGAGGTGTTGAATAGCTCCAGATATTCCTACCGCAATGTATAGATTTGGCTTTACAGTGACTCCCGTTTGACCAACGTGTTCGTGGTGAGGCCTCCATCCGATGTCAGAAACTGGTCTTGAACAAGCTGTAGCAGCTGAAAGTTCTTTCGCTAACTCTTCAATAATTCCCCAGTTTTCAGGACCTTTTAATCCTCTACCTGCAGAAACTACTCTTTCCGCTTCTGTTAAAGGAATTTCACCTTCGAGCACTTCTTTTTTAATCAAGGTAGTAGCAAAATCAGCTGCACTAACACCCGCATTGAAACTTTCTACATCCGCGCTATCACCATTTTTTTCAACTTGAATAGAGTTTGCTGATAAACCAATAATTTGCTTGGTAGTTTGCACTTTAAAATCCGCATAGGCTTTACCAGAAAATACAGATTTACCTAATTCACCAGAGTCATTAGGTAAGGTATTTGCTCCTGGCACATAACCCGCTTGTAATCGAACAGATAAACGCGGAGCTAATTGCTTTCCATTTTGGTTAAACGGAACAATTACAGTCTGAGCACCCGTTTGTTCAGCTGCCGCTGCTACGGCCTTGGCAAAAGCTTTTGAATCGAAATTATTAAACAAAGCATCATTGGCATGTAATACTTTACTTAGTCCATAATTTCCCAAACTGGCTACTTCGTCTGCACTGGCTTCACCGAGGTAAACGCCGATTGCTTCAGTTCCTTTTGCAGCTGCTAAAGTTTTTCCGTAAAACGCAGCTTCTAAACTTGCTTTTTTAGCTGCGCCATTTGCTTGATCTATATATACTAATACTGACATTTTCTTCCTTTTTTTAATTAAATTACTTTGGCTTCTTCGTGTAATAATCGAACCAATTCACCGACGTTTTCAGCATCTACATAGGTACATCCGCCTTTATCTTCAGGTAAATGATACGCAGAAATATTAACTAATGGAGAAGCTCCGTTTGGGGCAACAACTTGCAAGGGTTTCGTTCTCGCTTGCATAATACCTCTCATGTTTGGAATTCTTTGCTCAGCCATTCCTTTTTGTGCACTAACTACCAATGGGAGAGAAGCTTCTACAACCTCTTCTCCGCCTTCAATTTCTCTATTCATAGTTGCTTTACCACCATCAACAGATAAACTAGTCACTAAAGCCACATAGCCGGCATCCATCATTTCAGCAATCATGGCACCAATTTGAGCACCATTGTAATCAATAGTTTCTTTACCAGTTATGACTAAATCGTATCCGTTGGCTTTGGCGTAATCAGCAATTTGAGAAGCTGTAAAAAATGCATCTTTTGGTTCAGCATCTACGCGAACTGCATCATTCGCACCAATAGCTAATGCTTTACGAATAAACTGATCATTTTCTGCTGGACCTACATTGATTACCGTAACTGAACCACCTCCTTGCTCTACTAACTCGATTGCACGAACTAGAGCATACCATTCATCAGTAGGGTTAATGATAAACTGCACATTATTGGTGTCAAAGGCGGTATTATTATCTGTGAAAGCAATTTTTGCCGTTGTATCTGGCACTTTGCTTATTGGAACTAAAATTTTCATAAATAGCTAAAATTTATTGTTTTACAAAAGTACTTAAACTGATGCTATTTTGCAAAATAAAACAAACGTTTGGTAAAAAAACTTACTTGTCTGATTGTATTCAATGTTTGCAATACTTGAACACTTTATATGCGGACTGTTTTATTCGAATAAGTCACTTTAGTAACTATCTTTAAGCTGTGTTATCGACTATGCAAACTTTTAATACGAAACATCGTCTTTTTCAAACAGGCGATCGACTTGTAGTTGCGGTAAGTGGAGGTAAGGACTCGATGTGCTTGTTGCATCTTTTAATGCAATTGCCTATTGAATTAGTCGTAGCACATTGCAATTATCAATTGCGTGGAACAGAGAGCGATGAAGACGAGGCCTTTATTTTAGCGTATTGCAAGGAACATCAATTGAAGTTTCGATCGATTCGATTTAATACTCTCTCGCTGAGTGAGGAGAGAAAACAATCCATTCAAGAATTAGCACGCGATTTACGATATTCATGGCTAGAGGAAATTCGCAAAGAGGAAAAGGCTCAGCTCATCGTAACAGCACATCATTTGCAGGATAACATTGAAACCTTGTTCCTAAATTTAAGTAAGGGAACTGGAGTTAAAGGACTTCGGGGCATGCAAGCTAGGAACGGTTTTGTTATCAGGCCATTACTCGAGCTTAGTTCTGAAGAGATTCAAGCCTACATTGAAGCAAAAAAACTTTTGTTTCGAGAAGATTCATCGAATAAAAAGCTGGATTACGATAGGAATAAAATTCGCCATGAGGTTTTGCCTGTTTTACGTACAATTAATCCTAGCCTCGACCAAAGTTTTGGATATCATTTTAATAGATGGAATGATATCTCAAAAATGTATGAAGGTGCTTTGGAGTTTTGGCAAAAACAATTGATTGAATATAGAAATGAGCATATTTATATTCCAATAAAAAAACTTCTAGGTTATTCATTTTCAGCTAGTTTGCTTTTTGAGGTGCTCGCTCCATTTGGATTCAATTCTAGTACTGTAGATGATATATTATGCTCCTTACGTGATACATCTTTAAAAGAATTTAAAGGAGATGGATATGTTTTATTCAAGGATAGAAAATTTCTTATTCTCCAGAATCTGAAAAAATTAAATACCTATAGTGTATGGAGTATCCAATCAAAGCAACGGAAAATTGAACTCCCAGAGCTTGGGACTTTCTCTATTCAGTCGAAGCCCATAAATAAATTGACTAAGTTGAATAAAAAGCCGTCTTGGTTATACTTAGATAGAGACAAATTGGATTTTCCACTTTTTGTACGCCAATGGAAAGAAGGAGATTATTTTTATCCTTACGGCATGGTTAAAGCTTCAGGCAAAATAGGAAAGAAGAAAGTAGGTAAATTCTTACGAGATGAAAAAGTGGATGCTTTAACTCGAAAGAACACATATGTTTTGCTATCAGGTCAGCACATAGTTGCTGTTTTAGGCATGCGGATCGATGCACGTTTTGTTGTAGATGAAAACTGTAAAGCAGTATTCGTAATCCATAAAAAATAAAGCCTCAGTATACTGAAGCTTTATCAAAATACCTTTTAGACATTTGCCTAATGGATTACCAGTTTGCTCGTTTGAAAAGCCTTGTTCGAATGCACGTAAACAAAGTAAACACCTTTGCTTAAATCAGCTATACTCAAGCTGGCAGTGTTTAATCCTTCCTTAGCTTCAAACTGATTGCTTAACAATACCTTACCACTTATATCCATAATGTCGATTTCGAGTTTCTCTGCTTGCTTACTAGGTATAATAATTTTAACCACCTCATTTTTAGCAGGATTTGGGCTAATTAAAATTTTACCTATTAAATCATTAGTGATATCTCTTATCCCTGTGGCAGCATTGCTGAAATCACCAGATGCTGTTTTTTGACAACCATTAGCATCAACTACAATTATGGTGTATGTGCCATCGACAATATTTTCAAGTGTTAGACTTTCAGAACCATTATCCCAAATGTAAGAATACGGAGCTGTTCCTCCTTCAATTTCTGCAATCAACTGAGTTCCTGTTTGACTAATATTGATTTCAAGTTCGTCTGGTGCAGAAACAAGTGCTTCGGTGTATAAGGTATCGCCCATATTATTAACCACAGTTACATAGTATCGACCTGGACTTAAGTTAGTTAACTCACTAGTATTTAGGTTTTGAATGCTACTATTTATAATCGGATCATCTGCAGACCAGCTGTAAGAATAGGAACCTGGGTCATTCATCACCACTTCAACGCTACCATCAGCGTTTTCTACACAAGAACTATTCGTAATATTAACAGCGGCACCTAATCGAGACGTATTGAATAATTGCACAGGTGAAAAAGGCGTGCATACATTGGTTAAACTTACCGGTTTTACTCGCCATTCGTAATCTGAATTTGTTGCGGGATTCGTGATAACATAAAAAGTATCTGTAAGCACTATATCAATGGTAGGATTATTAAAATTAAAGCGAGTTGCCTGCAAATGATAGTACTCCGCATTACTTTGGCTTTCCCAAGAAAGAATCACCTGATTGGAGTTTAAATTTTGAGTATTCGCTTCAGGTAATAATCCTGTCACGGTTGTCAAGCTTGGGAATACAGGAACAGGATCAGTTAACAAATAGGGGCGATGATTAGCAGCGGCTGCATTAACCTCTGCCAGCTGATCCTCTTTTAAGTAAGTCGCACACCCATCATTACTATACGACATATAGTTTTGTTCATCCACTGTAAATATATTACCCAGCGGATCACGATAATTTCGATCGAAATTACAAGTCCAGCGATCGCTTAGATAATCTGGTGGTGTATCGCAAAAACCGTCTCCCGAAGCAAAGCAATTTGAGCCATCTGCGCGCTCAACGGGAACTCCTCCAATACTGACTGGAGCATTTGCTCCAATACTTGGAGGATTTTCTCCTTCCCAACCATAGAAAGTGTGCGGCAAGTTCAAAAAATGCCCCATTTCATGACGGTAAGTAGTATTGCCTATATTCATACAGCCCTTCTGAAGCATTATTCCGCCTCTGTTCGGACCACCCCATCCACTTCCATCCCAGTTCTCTGGAACAAAGCTGTAGCCACACACACCAGACATATCATCTACAACAAACACATTGCATACATTCGGATCATTCTGCTGAAATAGTCCGTAGGTATTATTGCCGTTGTAATACGAAGTATTATTGATGTAGTTAATGTCTTTTATGTAGAAAGTGATATTGGCATTCGTATATAGTTCTTGTAGTTCGCAATGAGAACGAAAGACCTCTTGAAGCTCGTAATAACCATTTCCATTATCATCACCAACCAAATGATAAACAATCGGAATAACCACTTCGTCTAAGTTTCCTGATTTATGTAATAAGTGGCTTTTATCTCTTTGATAAAATGCTTGCATCCATGCATCACTTATCTCCGTACCACACCAAGAACCATGTTGGTGCGTTTGAGCATTAACAAAAAGTAAAGGTAAGGAGAGCGCTAAGCTTAAAAACAGTGTAATTTTTTTCATGAATTGAATGCGTTTGAGCGACTAAGATAATCTATTCTAAAGACTATTTATAAAAAACGGATTACTTCAGAATAAACGCATTTTTAACTACCTTTGTTCGCATTAATTCACAATCTTAAAAATAATACATAAGTATCATGAAAGTATCAGTAATTGGAGCAGGAAATGTAGGCGCAAGTTGTGCTGAATATATTGCCATTAAGAACTTTTGTTCGGAAGTTGTTTTACTTGACATCAAAGAAAATTTTGCCGAAGGAAAGGCAATGGATTTGATGCAAACGGCTAACCTGAATGGATTTGATACACGCATAATTGGCTCAACAAACGATTATTCTAAAACCGCTGGAAGTCAGGTGGTGGTTATTACCTCTGGAATTCCAAGAAAACCAGGCATGAGCCGAGAGGAATTGATTGGAATCAATGCGGGTATTGTAAAGTCAGTTACTGAAAATATCTTGAAATATTCTCCAGATGCTATTATCGTTGTGGTAAGTAATCCAATGGATACGATGACTTACTTGGCATTGAAGAGCACAGGATTACCGAAAAATAGAGTGATTGGAATGGGTGGAGCATTAGATAGCGCTCGTTTTCAATACAGAATCGCAGAAGCCTTAAATAAGCCTTCTAGCGATGTAGATGGTATGGTAATCGGAGGCCACAGTGACAAAGGGATGGTCCCTTTAACTCGTTTGGCTCGATACAGAGGAGTTTCTATTTCTGAGTTTTTGACTGAGGAACGAATTGATGAATTAATGGAGGCAACAAAAGTTGGTGGTGCTACCTTAACCGGCATGTTAGGTACCAGCGCTTGGTATGCTCCTGGTGCTGCAGTTTCCACGTTGGTTCAATCTATTGTTTGCGATCAAAAGAAAATGATTCCTTGCTCTGTTTATTTGGAAGGTGAATACGGATTAAATGATTTGTGTATTGGCGTGCCAGTTGTTTTAGGCAAGAATGGTGTTGAGGAAATCATAGAAATTGATTTGAACGAAGCAGAAAAAGCCAAATTAGCTGAAAGTGCTGAAGCAGTTAAAAATGTCAATAGTGTGTTATAATTAGCACATATTTGTAAAGTATGAAGTCCCTGTCATTTGGCGGGGACTTTGCTTTTCTACCGGTGTCTCAAGAACCAGATTGTTTCTTTTTAAGCTTATCTTTACGCTATGCAAATCGAAAAGTATTTAAGTAATTACATCAATGGCGAATTGCGAAAACCTATTGATGGTGAATATCTAGATAATCTAGAACCTGCAACAGGACAGGTGTATTCATATATTCCGGCATCGAAAACCGCTGATGTCGAGCAAGCCGTAAAAGCTGCTGAGGAAGCCTTCCCTGGTTGGTCCAATGCTGGTATTAAATTTCGTAGCGAAGTGATGTTGAGAATCGCTGCGGGAATAAAAAAATATGAAAATGAGTTGGTAGCTGCAGAGTCCAAGGATAATGGCAAACCAGAAAGTTTAGCAAGATTGGTTGATATTCCTCGGGCCCATGATAATATTCATTTTTTCGCAACAGCAATAGAGCACTTTGCAAGTGAGTCACACCATATGGAGAATCTGGCTATCAACTACACATTGCGAAGGCCAATTGGCATAGTTGGGTGTATTTCACCATGGAATCTCCCTTTGTATTTGTTCACTTGGAAAATTGCCCCCGCTTTAGCCGCAGGTAACTGTGTGGTAGCTAAGCCGAGTGAGGTCACACCTATGTCGGCCTATCTATTTTCCAAGATTTGTATAGAGGCAGGCTTGCCTAAAGGCGTTTTAAATATTGTACATGGTTTGGGACCAGATGCTGGACAAGCCATTGTCGAACATCCAAAGGTGAAAGCTATTTCATTTACAGGAGGGACAAAAACAGGGGAACATCTCGCGCGCACTGCGGCGCCCATGTTCAAAAAGTTAAGTTTAGAATTGGGTGGGAAAAATCCAAATATCATTTTTGATGATGCCGCTATAGATAAGGCGGTAGAGACAAGTGTAAAGGCGGCTTTTAGCAATCAGGGACAAATATGTCTATGTGGCTCACGCATTTACATTCAAGACAAGTTGTACAACGAATTTCGCGACAAGTTTGTGGATGCAGTCGCTAAATTAAAGTTGGGAGATCCCAAAAATCCTGATACAAATATTGGAGCCATAGTATCCAAGACTCATTTTGAAAAAATATTGAATCACATCGATAGGGCAAAAGATGAAGGAGGAAAAATACTTATAGGTGGACAAGCGGTTAAGGGCAAAGGACGATGTGCGGACGGTTATTTTATCGCTCCAACTGTTATTGAAGGTCTAACTCCCAAATGCAGCACGAATAAAGATGAAATTTTTGGCCCCGTTGTCACATTAAATAGATTTAAAACTGAAGATGAGGTAGTAGACTTGGCTAATGGAACGAGTTATGGTTTAAGTGCAACTATTTTTACTTCTGATTTAAATCGTGCTCATCGGGTTGCGGAGCGAATTGAAGCCGGAATAGTTTGGATAAATACTTGGTTGTTAAGGGATTTGCGAACGCCATTTGGTGGAGTAAAGAGTAGTGGAGTAGGGCGTGAAGGAGGCTTTGAAGCACTTCGTTTTTTTACAGAACCCAAAAATGTTTGCATTAAATATTGAAGTTTTAAGGGTTAATTGTTGAGAGTTTAAGGTTCATGGAGGAAAGCATTAATAAATCTTTATCAGCACGGAGTCAGGCTGTAGTATGGCATCCATTTACGCAAATGCAACTCAGCCCTGCACCTATCGGTGTTGTTAAAGGGGATGGTATGTATTTGATTGACGAATACGGAAATAGATATATGGATGTAATTTCTAGCTGGTGGACATGCCTGCACGGCCATTCGCATCCATATATTACAGAAAAAATTACTGAACAAGCTGCGAGTTTAGAGCACGTCATTTTTGCGGGATTCACCCATGAGCCTGCCGTCCGCCTTGCTGAACGTTTGATTAACTACTTACCCGATAATCAATCACGTATATTTTATTCCGATAATGGATCTACAGCCGTAGAAGTTGGATTGAAAATGGCTTTTCAGTATTGGCAAAACATAGGTAAGAAGAAAACAAAAGTTATAGCATTTAAGGATAGTTACCATGGAGACACCTTTGGTGCCATGTCAGTGGGAAGTCGAAGTGCTTTTACTGAACCTTTTTTCCCTTTTTTATTTGATGTTGAATTTATTGAAAGTCCCGCTAAAGATGAAGAGCTTTGTAGAAAACAGTTAATCGAATTAGTAAGTAGAGAGGATGTTGCGGCTATGATTTATGAGCCATTAGTTCAAGGTGCAGGAGGTATGCTCATGTATAGCGAAAAAGTTTTAGATAAGCTGTTGGAAATATGTAAAGAGCATAATGTACTGTGCATTGCAGATGAGGTTATGACGGGCTTTTGCAGAACGGGACAGATGTTTGCTAGTAATTATTGCGAGGTAAAACCTGATATTATTTGCTTGTCAAAAGGATTGAGTGGAGGGGTTATGGCGATGGGGGCTACTTCTTGTTCTGCCGAGATTTATGATGCTTTTTTGTCTGATCATTTTATGAGCAAAACCTTCTTTCATGGACATAGTTTTACAGCGAATCCCATTTCTTGTGCCGCTGCGAATGCAAGCCTAGATTTATTAGAAAGCCATGAAGTACAAGATAGGATTCGAGAGATTCATAACAATCATAATACCTATGCTTTAGGTTTAGTAAATAACCCCAAAGTTGAAAATGTGCGTGTTAAAGGCACCTTATTGGCTTTAGATGTGAAAAGTGATGTAATCACTGGATATGGTAATGCAGTTCGTGATGAGATTAATACTTTTTTCCTTGAGAAAGGAATCCTACTCCGACCATTAGGCAATACAATTTATCTACTGCCGCCTTATTGTATCAGTGACAATCAGTTACAACAGGTTTACCAGACTATAAATGAGTATTTACTCCTAAAGTAAAGGATTACGTGCTTCTGATTGGATTAAAGCCGTTATTGAAGTTGACCAACGGTGTTAAAATAGGCGTGTATACGCTCAACTAATTTAAACACCTCACTATTACCATCATTATTTATGATAAAATCAGCCTTAGTCATTTTGTCAATATCAGGCCATTGATTTTTAATTCGTGCTTCAACTTTTTCCTTACTCACATGATCCCGCTGCATAACACGCAGAATACGTTCGTTTTCATCAGCGTGTACCAAAATGGTTTTGTCTAAATCCTTGTAGCTACCTGTTTCAAATAAGAGTGCGGCTTCTTTAATCGTGTATGGATAATTACTGTGTTTCTCATGCCATGCTTCAGCGTCTCTTGCGACAGCTGGATGAACAATGGCATTTAGTTTCTTTAACTGATCGGGTTGATTAAATACAAGTTGGGCTAAAAACTCTTTATTCAGTTGCCCATTTGAAAAAACTTCTTCGCCGAAAGCATCGATTAACAAACTCTTCACCTCAGCATCTGAATTCATTAGGTATTTTGCTCTTTCATCAGCATTATATACCGGAACACCTAACTGCTCAAACAAACGACATACATGTGTTTTGCCGCTGCCTATTCCTCCTGTTATTCCGACTTTCATCATGCTTATTAAAGTTAAGGAATAAAAACTATTTATTCCTTTTTATTGCGAGTTCAATATTAAAGACTTCTTATTGAAATAAGAAATATTTTGTGGAAAAAATGTGGATAACCAATAAAAAAGCCCCCAAATGATTGGAGGCTTCTATTCATTCAAAATAGGATCTTCTATTCAGCAGATTCATTCAGTTTTTTACTAAGTTCAATAGAGATCGCATTTTTTTCTATTTTCACTATTGTATTTTTGGCAATTTCCATATCGATTGTTCCATCATTAATACGCTGAACTTTACCATGAAGACCAGAATTGGTAACTATTTTGGCTCCTTTCTCCAAACTCTCCATAAATGATTCAGCCTCTTTAGCTCGTTTTTGATTTGGCCGAAGCATAAAGAAATATAAAACGAACATGGCGGCAGAGATCAATATCATATTCATTGGATCTGCGAAGAACCCACCTTTTTGACCTGCTTGTAGAAGAATTGCGAACATCTTTACTGAGCTGTTTTTTGTACATCACTCTTTACATAGATGATGGTTGTTGCAGGCTCAGTATTTGCCGTAATGGTTACCGTTTTATTATTTACACCTTCTTTTCCTGTTGGATTAAAAGAAACCTTCATGTCTCTACTTTCTCCTGGAGGAATTGGATCTTTTGGATACTCAGGAACTGTACAACCGCATGAACCTTGCGCATTAGTTATTAACAAGGGTTCATCACCATCATTTGTAATAACAAAAGAAGTTTCTACTGGGGCAGTATCAGGAATTTTTCCAAAATCGTGCTCCATACGATCAACGGTTAAAATCGTAGTAGCTGTTGCCACTGCTGTTTCCACCGTAGGTTCAGTAACTGTTGAAGGTTCAACAACAGTTGTTTCTGTAGTCTGCTCAGTACCTACTTCCTCTGCAGATGATTCCGAGTTACAAGAAAACATAAATGTGGCTAAAGCCAAAGTCGATACAAATAAATACTTTTTCATAATTGCTTTAATTTTAATTTTCGCTACAAATTTATTAATTGTTTATTAATCCTCTTCCTAATTTTTTAATTTTTCCGTTATCATTCAAACCTTTCATGGTTTTATCAAGAATACCATTTATAAAATCTTTACTCTTCTCTGTACTATATTCCTTACTGATATCAATATACTCATTCATACTAACTTTCAGCGGTATATAAGGGAAGTATAAAAACTCCACAATAGCGAGTTTGATAAGAATTATATCCATTAAAGCCACTCGATCCATGTCCCAGTTTTTCAGACGAGGCTCAATGATTTTCTCCAAAGTTTCTCTGTTACTTAAATAATTATTAATCAATTCTTTAGAGAAGTTTATTTCATCATCTTGTTCAAGGTTATTTAAGAAATCTTCGACAAAGGTTTCCTTGTCTAATTCAACAAAATCCTTAAGCTTTTTCTGCAAGGTGTGTAAACTGATGAAATGATCATCTTCGAGGTTCATAAAACGCTCTGCTAAATACTCATCCAAATCGGCGCTTGTACCGATAATCTTCTTTGCGATGTAACGTAAAATCTCAACTTCATCACCTTTTGTAGGCTTAGCGATTTCACAATAATTAACATACTTCCGACTAGCCTCCAATGTATTAAATAAGTCGCGAACCAATTTGTTATCTATATGATGAGATAAGCTATATTTTTTTAAAATGAACTTGTATGCTTCGCTTTGTTGAATAGCAGAAATACATGAATTCGAAGCAAGCTGCGTATTGATATTTAAGTCCTCTTGATCCTTAATATATTTGTTTTCCCGGCGAGCGGCATCTACCAAGACGTATTGACAAACCTCGATAAGGTACTGGAGATAAACGTAGTACAATTCCTTAGTTTTGTCAATTCGCGACATGAGCATTTTTTCCAAACCACCGCTATCTTCTTTTTCACTTAACTCATAGGTAAAAAGCACCTGCATCACCTTAATACGGAGTATCCTTCTGGAAATCATCTATCTTCTTTGTCTTATTTTACCAATATCTTCAATTCGTTTCATTGCCATTTCAAGCGCAACTTCCTGAGAATTTTTAGCATTTTGAGCAGCAATTGTTAAAATAGCAGCAGTTTGATCGTAAATCTTTTCTGTTGCCGCCATGGCTCTAGATCGATTATATCCTACGGTTTCAATGTAGCAGTTAATCACACCACCTGCATTGATTAGGAAGTCTGGAGCATAAATAATACCTCTGTCGCGCAGCATATCGCCATGCTTCCGTTCATCGGCTAATTGATTGTTTGCCGCTCCTGCTACAACACTGCATTTTAGTTTTGGAATCGTATCATCGTTTAAGGTGGCGCCAAGCGCACAAGGTGCATAAATATCCATATCAGCATCATAAACTTGATTAGGATCTATTACATCTACTTGATGCTTCAGGGAAACCGAAGCAATATTCGCTTGATTGATATCGGCTATGCTTATTTTGGCCTCTTCTTTAACTAAATAATCTATCAAATATTGACCTACACTTCCAACACCTTGAACTAATATCTTTTTGCCCTTCAGCGAGTCACTTCCGCTCAGTTGTTTTTGTGCGGCTTTCATTCCAAGATATACACCATAAGCAGTAACTGGCGAAGGATCGCCACCACCTCCCAAGTATTCAGGTTTTCCGGCAACATGCTCTGTTTCCCTGCTTATATATTCAATGAACTGGGTATTCGTACCAACATCTTCTGCGGTAATATACTTTCCACCTAAGTTATCTACAAACTTGCCATAACTGCGCCAAAAGGCCTCGTCTTTTTTTGCTTGAGGATTATCAATGATTACAGCTTTCCCACCACCCAAATGTATGCCGCTTATGGAGGATTTAAAACTCATACCACGAGATAAACGCAAAACATCCTGGATGGCTTCTTGTTCATTGGCATAACGCCAAAGTCGTGTCCCACCTAAAGCAGGACCCAAAACCGAATTATGGATTCCAATGATTCCTTTTAACCCAGTTTCCTTATCAGAGAAAAACATGAGTTGCTCATGCTCCATCTCTTCCATTTTGTCAAATACATTCATACAGTTGGTTTGTTGGCTTGAATAGATTTCAATATTTGAATGTTAACTTTGTCTTATTCATTATCAGAATATGCCGCAAAGGTAAAATAATAGTTTGAAGAAGGCGATAATTTTCTAATGCGAATGCGGTAAAAAGAAAATCTGAGCAATAAACTTTTTACTTTCGCAGGCGGTTAGCATTTAAAGTGCAATTTTGAAAGAACTCAACTATTTAAACAAGTATCTTCTTAAATACAGGTGGCAGTTAATGCTCGGTATTTTGTTCGTTGCACTTTCCAATGTGTTTAAGGTTCTTTCGCCGCGCGTGTTGAGTTGGGCCATTGATATGGTTAGTCAAAATATCAATCTCTATGGATCATTTGAAGGTTTTCAATTACAAGAAGTTTTAAAGTCATCACTCAAGCAATCACTTCTTATTTTCTGCCTTATATATTTTGCCACAGCTTTAATAGGAGGAGTTTTTACTTTTCTCATGCGCCAGTCTATGATCGTAATGTCGCGTTTGATAGAGTTTGACCTAAAAAATGAAATTTACCAACATTACCAGCGCCTCGAAACCGCTTTTTTTAAGCGAAACAATACAGGAGACTTAATGAATAGAGCCACCGAAGATGTATCAAAGGTACGTATGTATCTTGGGCCAGCCTTGATGTATCTTGTCAATGTCTTCTTTTTATTCACCTTTGTGATTTATACCATGTTGAGTATCAACGTATCCTTAACCTTGTGGGTATTACTTCCGATGCCCATATTAACGATTTCTATTTTCTACATAAATAACCTTATTCACGAACGCAGTGAAGCAATTCAACAACAATTGTCAATTTTAACAAGCAATGCTCAAGAGTTTTATTCGGGTATACGTGTATTAAAAAGTTATGTGCAGGAAAGATTAGCGTTACGCACATACGAGAGGGCAAGTGAGAATTATAAAGAAAAGGCCCTCAGCTTGGCACATGTAGAGGCTTTCTTTTTTCCTCTGATGGTTTTGCTTGTAGGTTTAAGTACGATCATTGTTGTTATTGTAGGAGGAAACTATGTTGAGAAAGGTTTAATTACGCCCGGCAACCTTGTTGAATTTATTATGTATGTCAATTTGTTAACTTGGCCAGTAACATCCATCGGTTGGGCCGCCTCATTAGTTCAAAGTGCTGCCGCTTCTCAGAAAAGAATAAATGAATTCCTTAAAACAAAAAGTGCCATTCCAACTTCAGTGGGTAAATCAATTCAATTGAATGGTAACATTCAATTTCAGCACATGAATTTTGTATATCCTGACACAGGAATAGAGGCATTAAAGGATATTAATTTAGATATCAAATCTGGTGAGAAATGGGCAATCATGGGTAGAACAGGTTCTGGAAAATCTTCATTGGCCGAACTTATTCTTGGTATGTATTATCCAAGCGAGGGGAATTTAAAGATAGAAGGGGAGCGTATTCAGGATATTCAGCTAACCAAGCTTCGCCAACAAATCGGATACATTCCACAAGATGTTTTCTTGTTCTCGGATACCATTTACAACAATATTAAATTTGGGAATAGTAAACTAACGGACGAGGAAGCGGAAGAAGCGGCCAAAAAAGCCTCAATTTATGATGAGATTATGGAATTCCCTCAAGGATTTAACACCTTAGTTGGTGAACGCGGTGTAACCTTATCTGGGGGGCAAAAGCAACGAATCTCTATTGCTCGAGCTTTGGCGATTCAACCAAAACTACTATTGTTTGACGATGCTTTGTCTGCCGTAGATGTGCATACCGAAAAGCGAATTGTTGCCAACTTGAACGCAAGCATAAAGGATAAAACCGTATTGATTATTTCCCACCGAATTTTTTCTAGCGTGAACTTCGACAATATTATCATCCTAGACAATGGACGCGTGGTGGAGCAAGGAAAACACGAGGAGCTATTGAACTTAGGAGGTATTTATGCCGAGTTTTATGAAAAACAGCATTTCGAACAAAAAGATTAAGGTCAAGCAAATAGACTTTGAAGAATTTATATCTAATTCGAGCTTAAATTATAAAAAATCTTATTTTTGAGAAGTGAAAATTTAATTACTTATTAAAAGATTAATGCAGTGGATAACCAACAAGGATTTTTTTCAAGAAAACTGAGAGCGGGAAAAAAAAGAACTTACTTCTTTGATGTTCGTTCTACCAAACAAGGCGATTATTTCGTAACAATTACGGAAAGTAAGAGACGATTTGACCGTCCAGGCTATGACAGCCACAAAATATTTTTATACAAAGAAGATTTTACCAAATTTGGTGAGGCACTAAACGAGACTATTACGCATATCAAAACAGAGTTGAATCCGGAATTTGATTACGATGCTTATGATAGAGAAAGCTATCAAGCACAACTGGATGAAGATGGTAATGATAGAAATGATGGCGGAAGAAAAGAAGAGCCGACTCGCAATGTCCGTCCAAACAAGGATTACACCGAATCTAATCCTATATTGGATAGTGCTCCGAGTAAATCTATATTGGATGATGATGCGTCTGACATTTCGTCTTCTGATGAAGCCATGGAATGGTAAAATAATGTAAAGACTAATTTCATATGAAAGGGTGCATCATGTGCCCTTTTATTGTTTAACACATAAAATAGAATCCTTTGAGTTTAAAATGCGGAATTGTAGGATTACCCAATGTGGGTAAATCTACCTTATTTAATACCTTGACAAAAGCAATTAACGCGCAGGCTGCGAATTTTCCTTTCTGTACTATCGAACCGAATGTTGGTGTAATCACAGTGCCTGATGCCAGATTGCGTAAATTGGAGGAGTTGGTAAAACCTCAAAAAGTTATCCCAACAACCGTAGAGCTAGTCGATATTGCCGGTTTAGTTAAAGGCGCTAGCAAGGGAGAAGGTTTAGGCAATCAGTTCTTGGGTAATATTCGAGGTGTTGATGCCATTGTGCATGTAGTAAGATGTTTTGAAGATGACAATGTTGTGCACGTAGATGGCTCAGTGAATCCAGTACGCGATAAAGAAGTGATTGATACCGAACTGCAATTAAAAGACTTAGAATCCATTGAAAAGAAACTGGAGAAAAGTCGAAAGGCAGCAAAAAGCAATGATAAAGAAGTATTGAAGACCATTGAAGTTCTGGAGAAGTTTAAAGGACATATCGAACAGGGTTTATCTGCTCGTTCTTTGGAGGTAGATGAAGATGATTTAAAGCACATCGAAGATTTAAATTTACTCACGATTAAACCAGTTCTTTATGCTTGTAATGTGAGTGAAAGTGATGCAAAAGAAGGCAATGCCTATGTTGAGCAAATTCGAAAAATAGCTGCTGAAGAAGGAGCACAAGTCTTAGTGATTTCTGCAAAAATAGAATCGGAAATCGTTCAATTGGATGCAGAGGAACAAGAGATGTTTTTAGAAGATTTAGGTTTAACTGAATCTGGTATGGATCGTTTGATTGCTGCTTCGTACAAGTTATTGGCCCTAGACACCTATTTCACCGCAGGTGTTAAAGAAGTGCGTGCCTGGACCATTCAGAAAGGAACCAAAGCTCCACAAGCCGCTGGTGTCATTCATTCAGATTTTGAAAAAGGGTTTATCAGAGCCGAAGTTATTGCCTATGACGATTTTGCAGAATTAGGAAGTGAGGCTGCTTGTCGTGACAAAGGTAAACTGCGCGTGGAAGGTAAAGAATACGTCGTGAAAGATGGCGATATTCTCCATTTTAGATTTAATGTATAATTAATCGAACGATTACGAGTCCAGCTTGTTTAGATTGATATGAGTACCAAGTTAGCTAATGAGATAAGAGAACAATTTCCCATCCTTAATCAGCAGGTAAATGGCAAGCCACTTGTGTATTTGGACAATGCGGCTACGGTCCAAAAGCCTAAACGCGTAATCGAAGCTTTACAAAGATACTATCTCGAGTATAACAGTAATATTCATCGAGGCGCCCACTATTTAGCAAATAAGGCTACAGAAGCCTATGAAGCTTCTCGCGAGCGAATAGCTAAATATCTTGGCGTGGAAACGCGAGAAGTGAATTTTGTTCGAGGAACTACGGAAGCGGTCAATCTAGTAGCTCGTGCTTGGGGTGATAAAAATATTAAAGAAGGTGATGAAATTATCGTTAGTGGTTTAGAGCATCACAGCAACATGGTTCCGTGGCAAATGTTAGCAGAAAGAGTAGGTGCTACCTTGAAAATTATACCAGTGCTTGACGATGGAACGCTTGATCAAGAGGCGTACCTTTCCCTTCTTAGCGAAAAAACAAAGTTGCTTGCTGTGAATTATGTATCCAATGCCTTGGGAACAATTAATCCGGTTAAAACCATGATAACTGAGGCTCATCGCTTTGGAGCCAAGGTCTTTATAGACGGAGCGCAAGCTGTTCCGCATTTAGCCTTGAATTTAAAGGACTTGGATACTGATTTTTTTGCTTTCTCAGGACATAAAACATATGGCCCAACAGGAATTGGCGTATTGTATGGGAAAGCCGAAATTTTAGAAGCTATGGATCCATACCATGGAGGAGGTGAAATGATAAAAGAGGTGGGTTACGACTCATTTACAATAAATGATTTACCATACAAGTTTGAAGCGGGAACGCCTAATATTAGCGGAGTAATCGCCTTGGGTGAAGCCATCGCTTTTATGGAAGAAACTGGACTAGAAAATATAGCCCAAATTGAAGCTGATTTACTAAGCTATGCCTCTCGGCAAATGGAAGCTATAGAAGGTATGAAAATTTATGGCACCTCTCCAAATAAAGCCTCTGTAATCTCATTTCTTGTTTATGGTGCACATCCCTATGATTTAGGTGTGTTGTTAGACAAACAAGGCATTGCCATTCGAACTGGTCATCATTGTTGCCAGCCATTGATGAATCACTTTAATATTGAAGGTACATGCCGTGCTTCATTTGCCGTATACAATACAAGGGAAGATGTAGATCATTTTATTCTAGCATTGAAACGGGCAATGATGATGGTTTAGTTAATGATTCTAACTAGAATGCTTTAAATGAACTATGTTAATAGATGTTTTGATTGAAAACTAGCCATTTTTTAATCAGATTATTCTTTTTTCATTACTCCTTCATTCTCAAATTTATTATGGATGAGTAGAATTAAGAATCCGAATAATACAGCGCCTATGATTAAAAGATTATTAACCAAACCTTCAGTTGAAAAAGAAATCTTTATCAGTATGGTTGATATAATAAAACCCGAATTTCGAATGATTTTATGAAATTTATCAGAATAGAAGAAAGAGGCAAGAAGTAATAATACATCAACAACGATTAATATAGTGAAAAACTCATCGAAGAAGATACTGTTCATGTTTTTAAAATTAACGATCCCTTTCCCGAAATCTGTTCCTACTGCAAAAAGCCAATCAGCAAAAGTATAAGCCGCAACCCCAAGAAGAACTGGCACTAGTAAGATCGCAATAGTCTTTTTAAGCCTAATAAATCCCTTTATTTTGGATTCTTCGAGGCCTATTGAAAGGTCGTTTGTTTCTGCGCGATCCTTCAAGTTTTGGTAATAAAAATAAATAAGCAGAAAAAGTATTAAAGATGTAATGGCATCATACGTAAATTGCAAGTCACTTTGTGTATTGAACCACTTCGAAGCGAGTTCTAAGTCACCAATATCTTTAAAAATGCGACGAATCACGATTAGCGTGATAATTTCATACTGCTTACCAATATAAAATGAAATCGATTTTGTCAGAAAAAAGATAAGTAAATACACTTCATATACTAAAATGAAAGAGAATGGTGTATAAATTGCCGCAATCGGACTTTTCAACAATTTTGATTCACTTTGAATCACACCATAGTAAGCGAGAAGAATTAATCCTAAATGCACCAAATAGCTGGCAATACTAAATGTTAGAATAACTCGCTCACTTTGTTTCTTAGTTCTCAGTGAGAGAAGCCGGTTAAATAATTTATCTATTGTAGTATTACTTTCGGATTGCATTTTCGTGTTCGTATTAACTCATTAAACATTAGGATAGTATACAAACAATCTAGATGCATACAAGGTTTAGACCGAAAAGTTTGGCATATTTAGAATTGTAAGATGCGAATTAGAAAAATTGGTTTAGAAACCTAGCATCAACGTAATATACCCCACCACAACAGCGACTACCAAACTAATCCCGGTAACTAACAATCCGTCTTTTCTATTCTCTGCAAGCAAAGGAAATATACCATCTCCACTAGTAGCAATACCAGCAGCTATCAATGCAGCAATAGGAAAGTTGGGAACTGTAATAAACGCAGCGGTGACCGAAATCATACCACCACAACCCGGTGTTACGCCAATCAATGCAGCAATTAAAACCAAGGCAAATGTCGAAGAGTTCATCCATTGGTCAAATCGCTGAGGACCAACTAGTTCATCAATAATAAAGTTGGCCAAGAATAAGCCGACAAAAACATAGGTCACGACCATAGTAATATCGAAAACCGCATGTAAAACTGAGGATTTAACATCTGTACCATAGGAACAATCATGTCCCTTATAAATAAACTCGTTAATCACATAGTATACTATGGATAAAAGGGTAAGGGCAATAGTTGCCCAAACGGTCAAATTGGCGATGGCAAGAATACTTCCTCCCCACAATGCTGCAATTGATCCAGGTGCTAAAAAAATAGCTAAAGCCAGTACCGTGTAAAAACCGTATTTTTCTATGAATTCGCCAAACAACATTTTCTCCCCTGGCGCTCTATATGTTAACCGATCATCCACACTGGAGGATTTGGCACGATCAGATCGTACTCCAAGTATATCAACCAAATAACCAAGAATTAATGCAGTTGTCAATCCGACCAAATTAACAATAGCAAAGGCCTCTAGGTTTGATGCTACATCTGAATCTTTAGAGGCTCCAAGTAAAACAAAAGAACCTTCACCTAAGGTGGTAATAAAAGCTGCAAGTAAGCCACCAAAGGAAATGTTATGATTCTTGTACATCGCGGAGGTGACTATCGTCCCACCACATCCCGGAATGGCACCTAACAAGGCACCAAAAATAGGGTGCATCCATTTTGGACCTAATTGTCGCGAGCCTTTAAGTTTGTCTTGCGTGAAATAAGTAATTAAGGCAACCCCTATAAT